>NZ_LMPK01000011.1:23665-26158 GCF_001423825.1 Microbacterium sp. Leaf351 | reverse complement strand
ATCGGGAGCATAGGCGCGTTTCCCGGAGATCCTGGCGGAGGACAGGATGCTGCGCACGGTGTACGGATGCCACAGCCCTGACGTGCCGGTGCCGGCGCGTAGGGGTGGGATTTCGGAGCGGTTGAGCCAGGCGGTGATGGAGCGGAGGGATTCGCCGGCGAGGAACCGGTCGGCCATCTGCCGGATCACCGCCGCCTGCTCGGGGATAAGGACCCCGCCGGGTCCGTATCCGTACCGGGCGGGGCCGTGCCAGACGCCTTGCTCGGCGAGGCGCTTGTTGGCTCGTTTGACGCGGTCGGACTTGTGTCCGGATTCGTACGCGGCGATCGCGACGAGCTGGCGGGCCATGAGGCGGCCCTCGGTGGTGTTCAGGTCGAACCCGCCACCACGCACGGCCTCGATCCGCATCGGGTGCTGCTCGACGAGGTCGATCAGGTCCTCGAGCTCACGGGGCTGCCGGTAAAGGCGGTCGACGTGCCAGACGATGATGTGCGTCACCCCGGCCCGCACCTGCGCGACGAGCGCGTCGTATCCGTTTCGTCGGCCCCCATCGAACGCGGACACGTCGTTGTCGATGAATACCTGCGGATCAGTGAACCCGAGCTTCGCGGCGTGGGCGAGGCAGTCTTCTTGTTGGCGTTGGATGCCGGCTTGTAGGCCGGTGCGGTCCTGCGAGATCCGTAGATACACCGCCGCCTGACTCATGCCAATTCTCACTCTCCGCTCGTGACGAGCGTAGAGCGGCAAGCGTGTCCGGGGTTCCGGGCCGGCGCGCCGGCGGTTTGCGGAACCTGTGAGGTGTACATGTTGGAGGCGTATCGTCAGGTCATGGATACGCAGAAACGAACGAGCGGTGTAGATGCCGCGACGCTGGGCCTGAGATCGGTGCTGGTGGGTTCGTTGCCTGCAGCGCTGATGACTGAGGATGCCCCGGATCGATACACGGTGGAGGCCGTGTTCAGTCGTCGTCCCGAGCGGGAAGAGGTGGCGCAGATCCTTGGGAGCGAGACTCGTGACGTTTTGGCGAGTTCGGGTTACCCGACGGTTGAGGTCACGGTGTCGGATCGCCGTTTGGAGATCGCGAACACGAACCTGGAGGAGTTGCGTGATGGGTTGGCGCGTGTCCTCGCGGATCGGCTCTCCGAGATCAGCACAGTCGTCCGTGCGACGCGGGAGGCAGCGGCCGCGAGGTTCGAGGATGCGGCCGCTAGCGAGCATGTACGCGCAAGCGCGGTGACAGCGCTGGCGGCGTCCGTGACGTTCATGACCTCGGGAGACACGGAGACGGTGTCTGCATCCCGTCAGGAGGGCGGTCGCTGACGCTCGCCTGGTCGATGCCTCGACTTGCCGGTCAGCCGACTCCCTTTCCTCTGCTCATGCAATGATCGCGACGGCATCACAGCTCACGGCGGGAGCTCACGCGGCCGTCGTCTACAACCCGGCCAAGATCTCGATCGATCGAGTGCGCCCTGCCGTCACGGCGCAACAGCGCTCACATGGGTGGGAGGAGACGCGTTGGTTTGAGACGGCCAGTGAGGACTCCGGCCGGTGTGCTGCCGAGCAGGCACTCGCTGGCGAGCCCACTGTGGTCATTGTCGTGGGCGGTGACGGCACGGTGCGGGCCGCTGCGGAGGTGATGCAAGGTACCGGGATCCCGATCGCGTTGGTGCCGGCAGGTACCGGGAATCTTCTCGCCCGGGATCTCGGCGTACCGCTGAATGACATCTCCGCGTGTGTCTCGGTCGCGTTCTCGGGCGAGCTTCGCAACGTTGATGTGGGGGTTGCCGAGCTCGAGGAGCTGGCCGGTAGACGAGCTTCCCATGTGTTCATGGTGATGGCCGGAATCGGGTTGGACGCGGCGATGGCGCAGAACACCAGCACGATCGCGAAGAGGCATCTCGGCTGGTTCGCGTACGTCGCCCCGATCGCCCGGTCGATCATCGCGAACCGCCTCTTCCACCTCGATTACCGGATCGACCGAGGCCGTGCGCGGTCGACGCGCGCGCATACGGTTATCGTCGGTAACTGCGGAACTCTGACGGGAAATATGCTGTTGATCCCGGCCGCGGTCATCGACGACGGTCTGTTGGACGTGGTCATGATGCGCCCGCGAGGACGCTTCGGATGGGCGCGGATCGGGACGCGCCTCACTCTGCAGGGCATCGCCCGCCGCTCCCGGCTCAGTCGGGAGTTGCTCCGACGCGCGCCAGTCTTCCACGCCCTCGCGTATGTGCAGGGAAGGCAGTTCGAGGCGCGCTTCGAGACTCCGCACCTCGTCGAGCTCGATGGTGACAGCTTTGGTCATGCCATCCGTGTGCGCGTCAGCGTGCGTCCGGGCGCGCTCGGTGTTCGGGTCACCGCGCGGGCGAACCCGTCTGGGTTCGCCGAGCCGTCAGGCTGAGGCGCCTGAGGTGCACGCGAGGCGGCGCTGGCTGTCAGACGCAGAGATGTCTCGGTGTGTCCGAGAGTTTCCGCGGAGGGCTGGCCAGGGCA
>NZ_LMPK01000011.1:20740-23647 GCF_001423825.1 Microbacterium sp. Leaf351 | reverse complement strand
TGTACAGCGCGGCGTGACAGAGTGAAAGGGTGCTCCGCCTCGGTGATGGCATGTCAATCCGAGGGGAGGGCGTTCATGCCCGGATGGTGGGAAGAGCTTGTTCATATCGTGACGGGACATGTCAGGCGTCACGATGACTTGCCCGATCTGCGAGGTTTGCCGTCGCGCTCGGTCGCGTTAGAGCGCACGCACTATCTCGTGAATGATCGCGAACGTCGGGACGGTGAACGTCGCGCCTACGTGCTGCGCTCTGAACCGGGCAGGCAGCGAGCGCGGGGGGATGTCGGCGTCTTCGCCAACGGACGCGGCGTGGGCTATCTGCCGAGCCGTGCAGCGGAAGAGGTTCGTCCCTTCCTGGAGCAGATCGGAGGGGCCGCGATCGTGAACGGTGCTGGCGTGAGGACCGGGAGTATCCGACTATGGGTGGATCTGCCTCTGTCGAGCGCGCTGTCCGAGTTCATCGGGGCGGGTGCCGCTCACGGAACACCCCTTGATGACGGCGGGTGTCCCGCAGAAGAACCGCTGTCGAACCGACAGCGGTTCGCCCGTTTCAGTCGCTCGGGATGACCAGCCCTGACTCGTATGCGGCGACGACCGCCTGGGCGCGGTCTCGGATCTGCAGTTTCGTGAGAATCCTGCTTACGTGGCTCTTCACGGTCTGCTCGGCCAGCACGAGTTCCGCAGCGATCTCCTGATTGGACAGTCCCCGCGCGATCAGTACAAGCACCTCACGTTCCCGCGTGGTCAATGCGGTCAGCGCGATGGGTTCCGGTGTCGCTTCTCGCGCGCGCACGAAATGCTCGATCACCCGCCGGGTGACCGCCGGGTCAAGCAGGGCGTCTCCTCTGGCCACGATCCTGACGGCGGTGGCGAGTTCGGAAGGTGGGGAGTCTTTGAGCAAGAAGCCGCTGGCGCCAGCTCGCATGGCTTCGTAGACGTACTCGTCGATGTCGAACGTGGTCAACATGAGGACATGCGGACGTTCTTCGGCCGCGGGGAGCGCCATCAACTGTCTGGTGGCATCGATGCCGTCGAGGACGGGCATCCGCACATCCATGAGGACGACGTCGGGTTTCAGTGTCTGAGCGAGCGTGACCGCTTCGGCGCCGTCGGACGCGGTTCCCACGACGTCGAGGTCGTCGGTCGCGTCGAGCAGGGCGGCGAAGCCGGCGCGGACCATCGCCTGATCGTCGGCGATCAGCACACGGATGCTCACTGCTCAATCTCCCTCGCGTGTGGCGGAGCTTGTCTGAGGGGGAGCGTGACGTGCACTTCGTATCCCCCTGTGGTGATGGGGCCGTATTCGACGGCGCCCTTCACGGCGGCTGCGCGGTCGCGCATGCCGAGCAGCCCGTTGCCGCTATTTCTCTTCGTCTCATCGTCACGGACCGTCGTTGGAGAGATGGGCGGAGGCGTGTTGGCGATGACGATATCGATCTCGGCGCCGCGTCCGACACGTATTTCAGCTTGCGTACCGGGCGCGTGGCGGATGATATTGCTGAGCGCCTCCTGCACGATGCGATATCCGGTGACCCCGACGGCCTCGTCGACGTTGTCGTCCGTGAGAGCGTCCATCCCGTTCAGGCGGACGTCAAGGCCCGACTGTTGTGACTGCTCCACGAGTCTCGGGATATCGGAGAGTCGTGGCGTGGGAATGCGGGGGAGTGGCGCGTCTGGATCTCGCAGAACGCTGAGTAGCGAGCGCATCTCGGAGAGGGCCCGGCGGCTCGATTCTGCGATCTCGTCGAACTCTTGCCGCAGTTCGTCGCTCGCGCCCGGATGTCTGACTGTTGCGCTGCTGGCCTGGATGGTGATGATCGACATGCTGTGCGCGATCACGTCGTGCAGTTCCTGGGCGATCCTGGTCTTCTCCTCGGCGAGCATCCGGCGGGCGCGTTCGCCCTCGGTGAGCTGGCGTTCGCTGGCGAGTTGGCGGCGGATGGCCTGCCATTGCCGTGACACGATGCCGGCGGCGAGCGCGGTCCCGCCGATGGAGGTGAACACGACGAGGTCGATCGCCACGGTCTGCTGATCGCGCGTCTGCCCGGAGAGTGCCGCGACGACCCCGGAGAACACGAGCACCACGATCAAGGTGCCGGCTCCCAGCGGCCAGGGCGCGCGAAATCCGAGCAGCGCGAGGACCAGCCCTTGGGTGATCATGGTCGTCACCGACCAGGGCCAGGGGGCGCCGCCCGCGTGCGCGGACGCCATGATCGTGACGGCGCCGACGACGGACAGGGGAGCTGCGATCCAGGGGCGGATCAGCGCGATCGGTACCGCGGACACCTGCACGAGCACACCGACGAACAGCACGAGAAGCGCTCCCCGGTACACGGTCGCGCCGAGAGGCACCGACACGGCGAGCAGCGCGACGGCCGTCGCCGTCGCGCTGATTCGCAACCAGCCTTCCGGGCGACGGGCCAACCTGCCGACCATCATGCTGCCGATGGTACGCGGCCTTGTCAGCGCAGCTGGGACGCGAGGGGGCATTCGAACGGGTCAGCGTGCTTCAGTCCGACTCTCTGCAGGTAGCGCAGGACGATCCTGTACGACTCCACGAGGGTGGTCTCCGTGTATCGCACATCCCGCTCCCGGCAGAACTCACGTACCACCGGGCGGGCCCGGCGTAGGTTGACTGACGGCATGCTCGGGAACAGGTGATGCTCGATCTGGAAGTTCAGCCCGCCCATCCCCGTCGCGACCACCGGGCCGCCACTGATATTGCGGGAGGTCAGCGTCTGACGGCGCAGGAAGTCGATCGAGAAGTCCTTCGGCAGGATCGCCATCCCCTTGTGATTCGGGGCGAAGCTGCCGCCCATATAGATGCCGAACAATGCCACCTGCACGGCCATGAACGCCAGACCCATCAGTGGCCCCGCAGCGATGATGACCAGCGCGGGGAACCCG
>NZ_LMPK01000011.1:3618-20701 GCF_001423825.1 Microbacterium sp. Leaf351 | reverse complement strand
GAGGATCGGGAAGAAGAACCAGTGCTGCTTCGACATCACCGCCGCCCGCCAGCCGTGATGCTGGCTTGCGTCCTCGGTCGTGAAGACGATCACTCCCGGCTTGATGTCGCCGTCCTTGCCCATCTTGTTCGGGTTGGCGTGGTGGCGGGAGTGCTTGTTCATCCACCAGCCGTAGCTCAGGCCCACCAGCAGGTTGCCGACGACGCGTGAGAACCACTCGTTGCGGATGCCCGAGGCGAAGATCTGCTTGTGCGCGCCGTCATGCGCGAGGAACGCCGTCTGGGTGAACAGGACCGCGAAGTACGCGCCGACAAGAAGCTGCCAGGGCGATGAGCCCAGCGCGAACAGCGCCATGAAGCCGCCGACGTACGCGGCGAGCAGGATAAGGCAGCGCGCCAGGTACCAGCCCGGACGCCGCTTCATCAAGCCCATCTCCTTGATCGTTGCGGCCAACTCGCTGTACTCGCTCGCATTCCGCTCGTGTGCCTCACCGGCGCCGACACGTCGAGGGCGGGTGGCCCGGATCCTGGGGGAAGGACCGCTCTGCGTCGTGAGTTCATCGGTCGATGTCGTGGTCATATTCGAACGTTACGTTCGGCAGCTCTCCGATGCGTCCCTCCGTGGAGCACACTTTCACCCGATACCCCGGTACGGGCAGCCGGTCGGTCGGCCACGAGGGCGGATGTCTAGAGGTCGTCGAATAGGTTGTTCCCGCGTAGGAGGGCATCTCCGACCCACCAGACGATCGCGACTTCGTCGCGGCGCGCCCGATGCGTGTCGGGACGCCGCCGCCGCACCGAGCGGTTGGCCTTCACGAGGCATTCATGGACGAGTTCCTCGTCCGGTCCCCAGGAGTCCGGCTGGGAGCGCGGTCATCAGGTCATGGAGGCGAGAAGGTCTGTGAGCTCCACCGAGCAGACGCCGATGCGCGAGTCGGCGATGCCGATCGGGATCCATAGCACGCCTTCGTGAATGATGCCGCCGCAGGAGTAGGCCACGTTGGGGACGTAGCCGTCGCGCCGCCCACTGTGAGGTTCGAGAATCGGGGTGGAGGTGCGGCCGAGGACCTTGGTCGGGTTGTGCAGGTCGAGCAGCAGGGCCCCGAGGGCGTAGGTGCGCATGGGGCCGACGCCGTGAGTGAGCACGATCCAGCCTTGTTCGGTTTCAAGTGGTGGGCCGCAGTTGCCGGTTTGGACGATCTCCCATGCTTCTTGAGGGCCGTGTACTCTGCCGGCCTGCGTCCAGATCACCCCGTCGTCCGATTCGGCGAGGGAGATGTTCTCTCCGCCGGTCCGGCTCAGCGCCAGGTACCTGCCGTCGACCGGGCGGGGGAACATCGCCATGCCCTTGTTCTGTGCGCCGTCGCCGACCAACCGGTGGACGCGGAAGTCGCGGAGGTCGGGGGTGATTATCAGCCGCGGTGCGATGTCGCGTCCATCGTAGGCGGTGTAGGTGGCGCGGTAGTGGGTGGAGCCGTCGGTGTCGGTGAAGCGCACGAATCGCGCGTCCTCCATGCCGCGGTGTTCCTCTGCCGCGACGGGGGAGAGTACTCGTTGACTCAGCTCGGTGTCGAGGGGGAAGCCGGCTCTGTATGCGGAGGACGCGATGACGCGGAGTGCGTCGATCTGTCGACGGGTGTCCGCGCGCGATGACAGCTCGGAGGGGATGAGCGTGGCGGCGGTGTCGATGTCCGGCGTTGAGAATCGTGTCGGCAACTCGCGCAGGACGGCGTGGGAGGTTTCGTTGAGGACCCCCTCGTGCGCGGCGGCGGCACGGAAGTGGGCGACGCTCCAGGCGCCGGCGCTCACCTGCGGGCGCCAAGGGGGCCGGCGGCGGTCGTGGAAGGTCCAGGTAGTTCCGGGGCCGATGACGGCTTCGGCGAACTCGATGGATGAGAGATGCCCTTCCCCGATCGCGCGGAGCGCGATCGCGACGCGCAGCTGTCCGGGTCCCATACCGCTCTGGTCCGGGTGCTCGACGGCGCTGGGGTTGCACAGCGCCGCTCCTTCCAGTGCGAACTCTGCGGTGAAGCTGGCACCGAGGACGATCCGCCGGGAGTCCGTGATCTCGACCGGGCCGGCAAGCCGGGAGCTGACGGCATCCGCGCTCGCGAGGAACAACGCCCGGACGTCGGGATGCCGACTGCTGAAGTGTTGTATCAGCCGGGCCGCGATCTCTTCGGTCTCACGTTCGGGCAAGGCGAGGACGCGGGAGACTATGTCCGAGGCGCGTGAGTGCGTGTCCGCCGACTCCTCTCCCGGGAGGAAGAGCTGCCCGATCACCCGGTCTGGCTCAGGGCGAAGCTCGGCGGAGTGCATCCGCACGAGGGTCATGTGTCCTCCAGTGCGCCGACGCGGCGCGCCTGTTGATGCGTGCTGATCGCGGCCAACGTTGATTCTGCCCCTCGGTTCTCGTTGCGGCCGTCGCGTTCGAGCCCGTCGAAGCCTGCGCCGGTTCCCTCATCCACCATGGGAGTGTGGCTGTCGTTGCGGCCCCGGAACCACTGCCAGGCGAGGGCGATGCCGATGAGCCACCTGTCGTCGTCTGTCTGCTCGAAGGCGCGGGCACTGGCGTCCGCGATCGCGGCGACTTCGATGGGCTGCTGGTCGAAGAGCGGTCCGACATCATCGGGTCCGCGCCCGCCGTGACCTGTCACGGAGAGCCGATCGGCCGAGGTCTCCACGGAGAGAAGGAATTCGAGCAGTGTCAGACCTCGGCCCACCGCCTCATCGTCGCCCAGCCGTCCGCCGGCGGCGATGAGGGCTTCGGCGATGGAGGCGTTTGCGTATCGCAGGCGCGGCTCGGGCCACGGCCAGTCCGTATCCGTCGACTGGGGAATTGCATCGATGAGTTCTCGAAGGAGGTGCCTGGCAGGCATGTCGTCCGGATGCCTGGATGCGACCTCGCTGGCACCGAGCGCGGCGAAGGCGATGGTGCGCAGATCTTGGGATTCTTGTTGCGCGGCGCGGTCGAACGCGTGTAAGGCGCGAGCGCGGATGTGTGCATCGGGTGCCCGTGCTGCTGCGGTGCCGAGTCCCCAGAGCAGCCGTCCCCACCAGTCGCCCATGCTCGGCTCATCCGTCCACTCGCCGTGTTCGTCCATGCGGTTGTGCGCAAGGCCGTCCGTTCCGATGGCCGCTTCGAGGAAGCCCAGGTAGATCTCGCCCAGCCGCTGGAGCTCGGGATCGTGGTCCGGCTCGCGGACGACCACGATGAGTGCACGGGCAACGTCGNGTCGAGCAGAGCGTGTTCGAAGACGCCACGGTGATCGGTGAGGGCACGCAGGTGCTGAAAGAGATCAGGACCGTCCATCACGCCGCCACCGCGCGCATCGCGGCGGCGAGGTGCCGATAGCGGTCCGCGACCGCAGACCAGGTCATATCGTCCGCATCCTGCAGCGCGACCGCTCGCATGCGTCTGGCGATGCCGTCACCGGTCAGGATCGTCCGCAGCGCGGACGCGATCGACCGCGGGTCCTCATGGGCGACGATGATTCCCGCGCCGCCCGACAGCAGCTCGACCGCATGGGGAAAGCCGGTGGCGACCACGGGAATGCCTGCGGCGACCGCTTCGACGAGGACTCCGGAGGTTGCCTGGTCGCGCGAGTCGTAGGGCAGCAGCACGACATCCGTCGATGACAGCAGAGCGGCGAGCTCGTCGCCTTCGAGGTAGCGTCCGTCGAGGTGCACCGACGGGCCGACACCGAGTTCGCTGACCAGATGTGCGAGTCCTGATCGATAGCCATCGCCGGCGTGGGCGAGCACCTTCGGGTGCGTCTGCCCGGCGACGACGTACTCGACCTCGGGGGAGAGGTCGGTGAGCTGCGCGATGGCTCGGATACCCCATTCGATCCCCTTCCCCGGCGAGATCAACCCCCAGGTGAGGACGCGCCGACGACTGCGGGGCGCGGCTGCGGCGACAGCGAGGTTGGTCACCCCATGCGGGATCACGTGAACGAGCGAGGGATCCACAGAGTAGTGCTCGACGAGGGTGTCACGTGCGCCGCTGGTCATCACGACGGTCACTGATGCGCGGGCGCACACCTGCGACAGGACCAGGCGCTGATGCGGTGTCGGCGAGGGGAGCACGGTGTGCAGTACCGCGATGGTGGGGACGGTCATGGCGGTGAGGACGTCGAGGATCTCATCGCCGTCCTCGCCGCCGTAGATGCCGTACTCGTGCTGGACGATCGCGACATCGCAGTCGTTGAGCATCGATGCCGCCGCGCTCCGGCTGCGGACATCCCCGGCGATGAGGTCCGCCCTCACCTGCGAGGACACGCCGGGCCCAGGGGAGGCGGCACGCTCGGGGGCGTCGAGGACGCGCACGATGTCGGCATGATCCACGGGACTCGCGGTGAGCGCGCGTGCCAGAGACTCGGTGAAGGTTGCCAGCCCGCAGCGGGTGGGCGGATAGGTGCTGAGAAATCCATAGTGGGTCACGGCGACGCGCTCCTCGATATGCCCGAGCGACGACGTCTTCGGGCGATGGCGAGACGTCTGCCGGCGGCATCCCTCGTGGGATCGCGGCGACGGCGGCGTGATCCGGTCCACGCCGAGAGTACGGAAATACCCGGCGCTGTGGCCCTACTCTACTCCGGTCGCCTGTGAACCGAGCCGGCTCCCCGTCCGAGCACCTGGTCGTACACCTGCAGATAGTCCTCGACCATTCGCTCGACGCCGAATCGAGCCACCGCGCGTTCATGGACATCCCGACGATCCAGCATCGCCACCTTCTCGACGGCGGCAACAGCCTGATCGAGCGTGGTCACGGTGCGTCCGGTGACGCCTTCATCGATCACCTCACGCATCGATCCGCGCCGGTATGCGATGACCGGCGTGCCACACATCATCGCCTCCACGACCGAGAGCCCGAATGGCTCGTCGAACGCGATCGGATGCAGTAGGGCGGTGGCGTTGCCCAACACCTGAGCCCGTTCGGCCGACCCCACGGAACCGCGGAACACCACCCTGTCACCGTCGATGTGCGGTTCCACCTCGGAAGCGAAGTACTCCCGATCGTGCACGATGCCGCAGATCATCAACCGGCGCCCCGCCCGGCGGGCGATCTCGATCGCCCGAGCTGTGCCCTTGTCAGGATGGATACGACCGAAAGACACCAGATAGTCATCGGGGGAGGCGACCAGAGGCAGCTCCGCCGCATCGACGCCATGGTGCACCGTCGCCGCATACGTCAGATCCGGCGACCGATCGCTGTCCGAGATCGAGACGAATGCCGACGAGGATGCTCTGTATGCGGGCAGGATCGCCGCACCCGAGAACCCGTGGACCGTCGTCACCATCGGCGCCCGCCACTGAGCACTGAACGCGAGCGGCAACCAGTCCACCTGGTTGTGCACGATGTCGAACTCCTCAGATCGAGCCATCGCGTGCGCGACATGAAGCGCCTCCCACACCCGACCGTCCATCGACGCGTCCGCCTCATATCCGTGCGGGACCACCGCGTCGAGCACCGCATCGGTCACCGAGTTCGCGGTCGCGAACAGCGTCACCTCCACACCTCGTCGCACCAGACCCTCGGTGAGCAGGCTCGTCACCCGTTCCCACGGGCCATAGTGCTCAGGCGGCGTCCGCCACGCGACCGGGGCCAGCATCCCCATCTTCAGAACCATGCCGGCCCGTCCAGCAGGGAATGCTCAGCGCACCGGCCGCGTCCCGGTGTCACGAGCGGGTTCGCGCATGACCGCCATCATCGGCCCACTCATCGATCTGCGCCCGGTAGCTCGCATCCAGATCAGCCTGATCGAGGAAGGACCCGTGCGGAGCCTCCGCATCGGCGGTGATTCGGAACTTCACGGATTCCGCCAGCGTGGCCACGGCCGCCGCGCGGATTTGCTCGCTCGCGGCCGCGTGCTGAAAGCGTGCGGCCGCCGCCTCCCGCCCGGCACGGACAGCCTCGCTGATCTCAGCGAGCCGATCAGCCAGGACACCCGCAAGGCCATCCCTCAGCTCTTCCAGATTCGTGTTCGCGATCTCCAGCCGACGATCCGAGACCGTCACCTCGACCGTTGGGAAACCGGCCCTCGCGAGGAAATCCCGCGTTCCGCCGTCGAGGATCTGCGTCACCTCGTCGCGTTCGGGACGACGAGTGAACACCGCCTCCACCGTGTACCGGTCTGGGGCCTCATCGGTCATCAGCGCAGCAGGCAACGAACCCACCAGCACCGATCCCAGGCCCAGCGTCGCGGCATCGGGGCCGCTCGTTCGTGTCTGTGTCTTCATGACCTGACGGTACGCCCCGAAGATGTGTACCTCACAGTTTCGCCTCAGCGAACGCGAACCATTCGTGCGACTCGTCACAAGTCGGCAGACCCACCCTGCTCGCACTTGGCGGAGACGTACGGCCTGAGCGCCTCCGCGAGGTGCTGAGGGCCGCTTACTGGCGTCACATCTGTCAAGACACTTTTCGAATAGCAGTCGGTGGCCCTCGGACTCAACAAATTCCCGGTCAGGGGTCAGTTATACGGATGAAAATGTAGGGGGATTGCAGCGAAGACGACGCTCCTCGGGGCGCTGATCGCCGCGTGCGCGCCGCATCAGCGCATCGTCACGGTGGAGGAGACGTTCGAGCTCGCCGCCGAGATGCCCGACCTCGTGGCGATGCAGAGCCGCCAGCCGAGTCTCGAAGGCGGGGGAGAGGTCACGCTGCGGCGGCTCGTGAAAGAGGCGCTGCGCATGCGCCCCGACCGGCTCGTCATCGGCGAGGTGCGCGACGCCGAGGCCCTCGACCTCGTGCTCGCCCTCAACACGGGCGTGCCGGCGGCGGCGACGATCCACGCGAACTCGGCGCGCGACGCGCTCGTGAAGCTCGCCGCGCTCCCGCTGCTGGCCGGCCGCAACATCGACCGGGACTTCCTGCTGCCCGCGATCGCGAGCTCCGTCGACCTCGTCGTGCACTGCCGGCAGGATGCCGCCGGCACGCGCCGCGTCGCGGAGATCGTCGCGCCGACGGGCCGGGTGGTCGACGGCGTGATCGAGGTGCGCCCCGTGGCGGCAGGGTTCATGCCGACGGGGAGGACGGCATGAGCATTCTTCTCGGCCTCCTGCTCGGCGCGGGCGCGCTGCTCGTCGTATCGCCGTGGCTCTGGCCCCACACGTCGTCGGCGCGACCGACGCGACCGCTGTCGGCTCCGGCGCTCGACCGTCTTCTCGCCGAGGCGGGGTTCGCCGCGCGTCGGCGCCGTGCTGTCGTGTTGTCGGCGCTCGCGCTCGCCGCCGTCGCCGCGTCGGCGGCGCTGCTCCTGACGGGAGTGCCGGTGGTGGCGGCGGTGGCGGCGCTCGCCGCGGCGGGTGCGCCGTTCGTGTGGCTCCGGTCGCGCGCCCGGGGCCTGGTGCGCGCCCGCCGGGCGCTGTGGCCCGACGTCTGCGATCTGCTCGTCGCCTCCGTGCGCGCAGGAGTCGCGCTCCCTGACGCCGTCGCCGCGCTCGCCGCATCCGCGCCGGCCGCGCTGCGCGGGGCTTTCGCGTCGTATGCACGGGATGTCGCGGCATCCGGTCACTTCGACAGTGCGATGGCCCGTCTCAAGGCCGCCCTCTCCGACCCTGTCGCCGATCGCCTGGTCGAGGCCTTGCGCATGGCCCGACAGGTCGGTGGCACCGAGCTTGTGCCGGTGCTGCAGGCGCTCTCGCAGTCGATCCGCGCCGACGCTGCGGCGCGAGCCGAAGCCGAGGCGAGGCAGTCCTGGGTGCGGGCGGCAGCGGTGCTGGGCGTCTCGGCGCCGTGGGTGATCCTCGTGCTGCTGTCGCTCCGCGCCGAAGGGGCGGCGGCGTACGCGTCGCCCGGCGGGATGGCCCTCGTCGTATTCGGCGCTGCGGCCTCGGTGCTCGCGTTCTGGCTGATGTCTCGGCTCGGGCGTCTCCCGGAGCCGCGGCGGTGGTTCGGATGACCGCCGCGTTGCTCCCGACCATGGCCGTGTCCGTGCTGCTCGGCGGGGCATTCTCCGCCGGCGTTCTGCTGATGTTCGCGACGGTGCCGCAATGGGGCGCACCGCGTCTCGCCGATCGCATCCAGCCGTACGTGCGCCACGTCGCAGATCCTCGCGGGCTCACACCGCTTGACCCGGTGGCGACGCTCGGGAACTCGTGGACGGTGTGGCGGGCACGGGTCGTCGGGGCACTGGGAGGCGGTGAGGCTGTCGCCGCGCGCCTGGCCGCCGCGCGATGGGAGATCGATGTCGCGCGTTTCCGTGCCCGCCAACTCGGCTGGGCGCTCGCGGGGGCCGGCGTCGGCGCCGCTGTCGCGGTGGGGATCGTCATCGCCCGCTCCGGCACGGCTCTGCTGGTGGTGCTCCCGGTGCTGACGGCTGCCGCCGGCGCGGTGCTGTGCGATGTCACTCTGACGACGGCGGCACGGCGCCGCCAGCACCGCATCCGGGAGGAGCTTCCGACGGTGCTGGAGTTCCTCGCACTCTGCCTTTCCGCAGGAGAGAGCCTGCTCGATGCGCTTCGCCGGGTGAGTGCGGTCGGCTCGGGCGAGCTGACGGCCGAGTTCGGGCGCGTGGTGGTGGCCGTGGCATCCGGGATGCCCCTGGCCGCCGCTCTGCGCGAGCTGTCACGCGACGTGGCGGTGCCCGCTCTGTCGCGCGCCGTCGATCAGCTGACGTCGGCGCTCGACCGCGGCACACCGCTCGCGGGAGTGCTGGAGGCTCAAGCCGGCGACGCCCGCGAGGATGCCAAGCGATCGCTGCTCGAGGCCGCCGGCCGCAAGGAGATCGCGATGCTGCTGCCACTCGTCTTCGTGATCCTGCCGCTGTCGGTGCTGTTCGCGATCTTTCCGGGCATCGTCATGCTCCGGTTCGGAATGGGGTGACCGTGCCCTCCACGGTCGATGACGCGCGGATGTGGGATCCGCGCGGAAGGAGTGAGAGAGATGACGCGCATGTGGCGCCGCCTGCGGGCGGCCTGGGCGGGTGCCGTTCACGACGACACGGGCGACGTGCCCGGATGGGTGCTGATCACCCTCGTGAATAGTCCCGATTCTCACCCGTCTTCGTGGCCGAACACCTCGACATCGGAGATCGGTCGCTTCGGCGTGACCTCGACTCGCGCGATGATCGCGCGGAGCAGCTCTCGCTTCTCCGCTACTTCGATGTCCTCCCAACGTTCGAGCAGCACAGGGAGGATGCGCAAGGGTGCCCCAGACCTGACACGGATTGTGCGAAGCTCAGCCTCCGCGGCCCGCCGCGACGCCTCGTAACGGTCGCGCAGGGATGCATAGACGTCGAGTGGTAGATCCAGTTCGATTCGTTGGTCTGCCAACTGGATGAGCTTCTCCGTCGCGCGCGTGACTCGTCTCGAGAGTTCGGCGCGCGGGTCAGAGGAAATGTGCGGCGGCAGCGCAGCGATCCCTGCCGCGGCGGCTTCGCGCACCTTGACCTCGCGCTCATGGAGCCACGAGCGCACCGCATCAATGAGTACAGACTCGCTCACGTAGCCGCCGGCGTGGGTGCGCTTCTCGTGTGCGGCCTTGCAGCGGAACTTCGGAGTGTGGGCGCGTCCGAACTGCCCTGCGTTCATCTTTGACCCGCAGGCGCACCATACGAGGCCGGAGAGTAGGTACTCCGATCGCTCGCCGCGTCGGTATGTGCGCCGCCGCTCGCGAGCCTCGAGGTAGGCATCCCACTCGGCCTGGGTGATGAGCGGCCGGTGTGCCCCCGGGTGTCGCTGTCCGTTCGCGATGATCAATCCCGCAGCGAAGCCAGAGTCGAGCACTCGCCGTAGGGTGCGATCCGACCAGAGGCCGTCACCCTTGCGACCATATCCGTCGACCGGACGCGTCGACCCGGCGTTGAGCCATGCGACCAGCGCATAGATGGATTCGCCAGCGGTGTACCGGAGATATGCCTCGTGAAGGACTGGCGCCGTTGTCGGGTCGTGCGTGAAGCCGGCGCTGCGGTCGTAGACGTAGCCGAACCGCGGCTTGCCATTTGCCGGGAGCCCGTCGCGGACGCGGCGAGCGTGCGTGTCGCGCCACGTTTCGCCGATGAGGTCGGCCTGATATGCGTTGACCTCGCCAAGTAGGCCTCGGGCGAACTTGCCGGATGCGGTGCGGGATTCGATCGGCTCGGTCGCCGATACGATCGAGCCGCCCAGCGTGTCGACTCGATCGAGGGCGACCGCCCAACGCAAGCGATTGCGGGCGGTGCGTGAGAACTTCCAGACGATGATGGTCTGAAACTCGCCGCTTGCGAGACGGTCGATGGATTGCTCGAGTCGTGGCCACCAAGCGGAGCGCGCTCGGGATCCTGACTCGTCGATGCCTTCGACCCAGTCGACGATGGTGTAGCCGCTTTGGGTGGCGAAGGCTTCGATCGCATGACGCTGGATCTCGGGCGAGGTCATTCCCTCGCGTTCGCGTGAGACTCGCACGAGTGCAATTGCACGTTGGCTGTTAGTTGACGGACTGACGCTGGCGTGTCGCTTCGCGTTCACGTTGGTGGCTCACCTTACCGATCTACGTCGCGGTGTGCGCGGCGAATGGAGGGGGAGTGCCGTGCACATTGCCACGGTCGGAGAGTTGTTGGTACACGCGGTGAGGCTTGGCCTCACGCCTTCGGTGCTACTGGCTGCGGTCGCGGCGACGCTTCGCGTCGTCGATAACGCGGCCGGCGTCGAGGTTCAGCTCGCGCACGATGTCGAGGAAGACGGGGATCGGAATGTCGCGATGACCGTTTAGGTACTTGCTCAGTGTCGCTCGGTCGATGCCGACCTGCGCGGCCAGTTGGATCGCGGTGAGGGGGGACGCGGCCAGTTCTGCACGTAGTTGGACGGCGACAGCCGCCGCCCAATCGCTCGCTTCATCTGTGGTCATGCGGCCACAATAGCACCACTACGACAACAAACATAGCGTGATCGGCAACATTCGCGCCTTGACGCATTGCCGAATGGCCTCTACTGTGGCCATATGACCACACGCACCCTCGGCAGCAATCAGGCGACGACCGTCGCCGAGATCATCGCCGCCGCAATCGTGCGCGCTGACCGCTCCCAGAAATGGGTTGCCGAGCGCGCTGGCATTCCGCTCACGACGTTCCGCCGGAAGCTTCGCGGCGGGAACGCCTTCACAGTCGCCGAAGTCATCGCAATCGCACTCGCGCTCGGTGTCGACCCGGCCGACCTTCTCATGCCGGTCGTGGCTGCGGCCGACGACGTCGCTGCGATTGCGGCCTGACGTTGGCGCGCGCTTGCGTGCGCACCGGCTCCGAGCCGTCCGAAGCGGCCTGGGAGCGGTTCGGCGCGCTCGCAGCGCAGATCCTCCGGCGACTCGCCGAGCGTGACGCGCTTGCGGAATTGGAAGCGCGCGACGGCGATCCCGAATCCATCGCCGCGTAGGCGGCACCGATCCGAATCGAAAGGGCACATCATGACGGATCTCAGCACCACTCAGAGCACTACCCAGGCGGGTATCGGCTACCTGAATCGCGAGTCGATCTTCGACGCTGACCTGACCGTCACCGGTCACTCGGATCGGCACCGTGTGACGGTCGTGAACGGGCAGCCGACGATCGACGCGACGCACGTCTCGGTGCGCTTCTCGGGCGCCGAGATGGTCGTCGACACGTCCACGGTCGCGGGGGAGCGTGTCGTGTCGCTCGAGCGTGACGGCGAGGTCATGTGGCTGACGCGGGCGGAGGCGTATGACCTCGTGCTCGCGGTGCTCGGGCGCCTCGGCGTGATCGGGTTCCCGGGCGATGAGGACGTGACCCCGTGACTGACACGATGCGCACGGTTCGGTTCCCTGGCGTCGTCGCGCGTCGGGCCGAGGAAGGCTCTCGCTGGCGCCAGGACCGCGCGGAGCGGCTCGCGCGGGTGGAGAGGTCGGACAAGGCCATTCGTCGCGAGGAGCGGCACACGGACACCCGGGAGCTGCGGCGCCCGGTCGACGTGACGGAGCGCCTCGCGGAGGTGGAAGGGTGAGCGCCCTCGAGGTCGATGTCGCGTATGCGTGGCGGGTGCGGGACGCGTACGCGGAGCACCTCGCGTTCTGGGGGCGGTTCGCTCTGCACTTCGAGACGTGGAAGGCGCTCGGCGGAGCCGACCGTGCCGCCGCGGAGTGGGAGCCCGAGCGCATCGTCGGTGACCCGGCGCTCGGCGCCGACGGCGACCGGATCGCGGTCGACGCGGTGTGCCCTCACTGCGGGTGGCCGGAGCGGAGCTACTCGACGCTCACCCGCCGGTTCGGGTGCGTCGTCTGCGAGTACACGAGCGACGAGCGCGACGGATGACGTGCCACCTGTGCCCGCGCGAGCGGGTGTTCGGGTGCGCCGCCGGAGCGAAGGTGGCGGCGTGGTGGTGCCGGTCGTGTGACGGCCCGGGCGCGCGGCTCGAGCCGGCGGAGGCGCCGTGAGCACCGCAGCGCGCAAGGCGCGCAAGCGGGCAGGAGCCCCGTTCAGTAAGCCGCCGAAGCGGCGGACCCGTCGACCGGCCGGAGGGCTCGGGCTGGTGTCGGGTGCAGAGATCCTTGCGGCGATCGTCGTCCGCGACCTACTGGGAAGGCAGTCATGACGGAGTCATTGAGTGGTGTTGTTCTCGGGCTCCCCGAGGACGAGTACCACGCACACCCGGCGCTCTCGTCGACCGGGGCGCGGCAGCTTCTCATCGCGCCTGCGAAGTTCCTCTTCGCGAGGTCGGCGCCGAGGGTGCACAAGAAGGCCTTCGACGTCGGGACCGCGGCTCACTCGCGCGTGCTCGGCACGGGGTGGGAGATCGTCGCGATTCCCGACAGCGTGCTCGCGGTGAACGGTGCCGCATCGACCGCGAAGGCGAAGGCGTTCATCGAGGAAGCGCGCGCGAACGGTCAGGTGCCGATCAAGCAGGCCGAGTTCGACGAGGTCACCGCGATGAGCGAGGCCGTTCTCGCGCACCCGTCGGCGCGGATCCTGCTCGAGCAGGACGGCGCGGCCGAGGCATCCGTGTTCGGCGTCGACCCGGAGACGGGTGTCGAGACGCGCGCGCGGTTCGACTTCCTCGGGCGCGGATCCGGGCGGCGCGTGGGCGTCGACCTCAAGACGCTGCACGGCGAAGCGTCCCCGGTGAAGTTCGCGAAGACCGTCGCCGATCACGGCTACCACGTCCAGGGCGCGCACTACGAGGACACGCTGCGGTTCGTCGGCGAGCACATCGACGCGTTCGCGTTCATCGCGGTCGAGAAGGAGCCGCCCTATCTGGTGGGCGTGTTCGTGCTGAACGAGGACTACCGGGAGATCGGCGCCGCCCGCGCGCGTCGCGCCCGACACCTGTTCGCCCGCGGCATCCAGGACGGCATCTGGCCGGGATACCCGGACGAGATCCAGATCGCGCGCCCGCCGCAATGGGCGATCTACGACCACATCGACACGGAGGCACTTGAGAAATGAGCATCGAGATCCCGACCGACGCGAAGCCGTCGCGCATCCATCGGCCCGAGCCGGCACCGACCGAGGACGACGTGCGCGAGACGCTCGCGGAGTACGAGCGCCTGGCGATGTCGACGGGCGCGATGGTTCGTATCGACCCGCCCGAGTTCGCGTCGCCCGACGCGTCGATCGACTGGGCGCCGTGGTGGCTGGGCGATGAGCCGCCTCAGCTCGTGCGCGTCACGGTGTGGCGCAACGGAATCCAGACGCAGGTGTATCGCGCCTGGCAGGAGTCCCTGCCGGTCGACCCCGTGTGGCAGGAGCTGTGGCGGGCGCGGCCAATGACGTTCTTCGGGGCGTCGGGGATCCGTGCGGCGCTGCGTCGCGCGTACCGCGACGTGATCGGCGATCACCGGCAGGCCGACGACGTCGAGCCGGACGCGCCCGAGGCGGTCACGCCCGAGGCCGTCGCGCCCGCCCCGCAGCACGACTGGCGCCCGAGCGGCCCGCCGATACCGGCAGCCGAACCGCGGCCCCGGACGCGCCCGAGCGCACCGCGCCCGGCACCGGTCGCGGTGCCGCACGCGCCCCGCACCGAGCTGCGTCTCGACGCGCTCCCCGTGAAGCCGGGATCCAAGCGCAAGGCGGCGTCCCGTGGGCGCCGCGACCGAGGCTCGAATCGTGGGCACAACGCATGACCACACGACCGCGGGTGAAGCACCGCACGGGCTCGGCGGAGACGATCAATCCCGACCACATCGTGATGCACCGGCTGATCGTGGCGGGCGTGCTCGTCACCCTGATCGCGGCCGTCATGACGTCATGGAACGGGCTCGCGTTCGTCGCGTCGTGGCAGGAGCTGCCGGAGTCGCTGCGGTGGCTGACGCCGCTCATGATCGACGTTCCCCTCGTGGTGCTGACGTGCGCGCGCGGCGCGCTCCGTAAGCGCGGTGTGCGGGCGCGGGGGATGCTCGCGGGCATCATCGCGTTGACGGCGTACAGCTCCCTGGCGAACCTCGCTCACACCGTGGATCTCGCCGGGTTCTCGAGCGTCTCGGCCGTCGTCGGCGGCGTGACGAACGCGCTTGCACCGTGGCTGATCCTCGCCATGACCGAAGTGCTGTGGCTCGTCGTCACCCGGGCGCCGCGTCCGGCGCCCGCCAAGCCGAAACCGCGCCGCAAGCCGGCAACGTGACCGCACACCAGTCGTCGGGTCGACCGACCGAGGCGGGTCGCGCCGTGATCGTCTGCGACGGCTGCGCGGCCCGGTTCACGAGACGGCACGTCTCCGTCAACGCGACGCGCGCAGCCGCCGAGAAGGCCGGCTGGCTCGTCGGCACCCGCGACAACCGTCGCGACTACTGCACCAACTGCCGGGAGGCGAAGTGAGAGACACCGGATTCACGCCGCTCGTCGTGAGCCAGATATGGGAGCGCGACCGCGGGTGCTGCGCCCGCTGCGGGCTCGGGCTCGTGCGGGAGCGCCGCGGGGATGACTGGGCGATCCATCATCGGGAGCCGCGCGGTCGTGGCGGCGCGGGCCGCAAGCGGTGGTGGGTGAACCTGCCGTCGAACGGCGTGCTGCTGTGCACCGCATGTCATGTCGCGGTCGAGAGCGACCACGCCGAGGCGACTGCCGCGGGGTTCATCGTGTCCGCCCTCGGCGTGGTTCGGCCTCACGCCGCCCGCATCGTGCACGCGTTGCTCGGTCCCGTGTTCCTCACGAACGCGGGCGGGTGGGAGTCGGCGACGCCCGACGAGCCGCAGGCGGTCGCGGCGTGAGCGAGTCAGTCTTCGACAGGGTTCACGAGGAGGGCGCGATAAGGCACGACGCCGAAATGCGCAGCCTCGTCGTCGGTCACCGCGAGGTCTCCGGACGGGCCGCGCCAGATGTAGAGATCGGCGGAGTGGGTGCGGAGATCCGGCGGGCAGACGAGTCGCATGACCTCGCCGCGGTGAGTCTTGGTGGCGTTCATGCGGCAAAGGCTACCGTCCACACCCGAGCATTCGGACCTCACTCCGGTGAACTCTTCGCGGCCGTGTTCAGCCTCGCAATCGCGATCCACGACGTGATCGGTTCCGCGCGGGCATCGTTCTGCTCGTTCGACGATGCGGCGTCGCAGGTGCTTGCGCGACGGCGGGTGCCAGCGATCGTCGCCCGGCGGTCGGAGGTGGCGAGGGATGCCGCGTGAGCATACTGTCGGCGGCGTTCAGCGAGTGGCGGGAGTGCCGCGCGGAGTACGAGCTGCTGCTGAACGCGGCGTACGAACGGGCGGCGGAAGCGACGAACGATCGCCTTCTCAACGAGCGCGGGCGGCGGAAGGGCGTCACCTCGATCTCGCTGTTCATGGGTCCGCTCGTGCGGGCGAGCGCGTACGCGTCGGAGGAGTTGCTCGAGCACTGGGAGCGGCACCCGCGGGTGACGTACGAGGCGTTCGAGCGGCAGTGGATGCGAGATCGCGAGGCGGAGCGGTGGGCGGCTTGACCCGGTCACCACATGCCGAACGCGCGACCGAGGGTCGCCGCGATCTGACCTGCGGAGTAGAGCGTGCCGGCGACGCGTGCGGCGTCGAGGTCGAGCACGCGGGCGAGAACGCAAACGAGGGCTGGGCGGGGCTGAAATGTGGTCACACCTACAGCCCCTGCGGCAACTTTGAACCGCGAGACGGACTGTCGGCTGCCCCGCGATCCGAGGTGTGGGGATACGTCGTGTTCTGGCCTCGGCAGGGCGTGCTGAAGGTCGGCGTGACGAGGTCGCACGCGCGGCTGGCGGCGCTGTGTCGGACGGGCGGCGTGGTTGTGATCTTGGATCGTGACCGGCCCCGCGCCGAGGAGCGGTTCATTCTCGACGCGCTCGCGGCGCGGTTCCCGCGCGCGTTCGCGTCGGAGGAGGCGGCGCGGTCGCTGCTGCCCGGCGGTCGGGGGTTCACGGAGTGCTTCGCGGTGTCACTGCATGAGATCGAGGCGGCGGTGTCCGCGGTAGTGGAAGGGATGCGGGCGCATGATCGGCAAGCAGAGGGCGATCCCGCCCGATCTCTGGCTCGACGAGGATCTGATAGCGCTGCCGCTGGCCGTGAAGTGGACGGCGATCGGTCTGAGGATGCACGCCGACGACGAGGGTCGGGAGACGACGACGGACTGGATGCTGCGTCCGTCGCTGTGGCCGGGCGACCCGCTGTCGACAGACGACCTGATCGAGCACCTTCTACTGCTCGACGACCTCGGCTATGTCGGGATCTACGCGGCGGGCGGTCGGACCTACTACCAGGTCAGGGAGTGGCCGGCGGTGTCGCACCCGAAGCGGTCGCGTCATCCTGCACCGCCGCCAGAACTGTTCCAGCGGGCCGCTGGCGACCCGCTAGAGGACCGCTCGGCATGGGGGGGAGAGGGGGAAGGGGGCGAGTGGGGGGAGTCCGGGGGATCCGGCTCGCGTCCCGCTGGACTGCCGCCGTCTCCGTTCTGTCGGGTCCACCAACCTGCGGGTACGGGTGGCGCGCCGTGCCGTCACTGCGGGGACGCGCGCCGCGCTCACGACTTCTTCAACCAGGAGCGGCGGCGGGGGTGAGTCGTGCGCGCGGCGAGCCGTGCCCAGTTGGGGGCCGTTGAGCGGGCGCTGGCGCGCCGCAGGGTCGAGCACGAGCGGGCCGACCGGCGGGTGCTGGACGAGCTGGCGAAACACGGGCTCCAGTTCCGCTCCGTCGAGGGAGTGCAGGCCTTCCAGGCCGCGGTG
>NZ_LMPK01000011.1:0-3565 GCF_001423825.1 Microbacterium sp. Leaf351 | reverse complement strand
TCTGACGGTGGTGGGAAATCTGACGGCGGACCCGGATCTGCGGTTCACGCAGAGCGGGATCCCGGTCGCGGGGTTCACGGTGGCGGCGACGCCGCGGCAGCTCGATCGGCAGTCGGGCGAGTGGAAGGACGGCGAGGCTCTGTTCCTCCGGGCGACTGCCTGGCGGGAGTTGGGGCAGCACGTCGCCGCGTCGCTGACGAAGGGGTCGCGGGTGATCGTGACCGGTCGGCTGCGGCAGCGGTCGTACCAGGACGCCGACGGCAATCCGCGGACGTCGCTCGAGCTTGAGGTCGACGAGATCGGACCCTCGCTGCGGTACGCGACGGCGACGGTCGTGCGGGCACGGTCGAACACGCAGGCGCCGGCCCAGGGGCCGGCCGATGACGTGTGGGCGGCGCCGTCTGAGGAGGTGCCGTTCTGATGTCGGACGCCGTGAATAGACCCGCGCACTACACGCAGTATCGGGGGCTCGAGGTGATCGACCTCACGGAGCAGATGAACTTCAACCGGGGCAACGCGGTGAAGTACCTCGCCCGCGCGGGGGCGAAGGATCCCGCCCGGGAGATCGAGGATCTCGAGAAGGCGCGGTGGTACGTCGATCGTGAGATCGGGCGGCTCGGTGGCAAGCGGATCCGTGACGCCGTCGAGGCGGATGCTCGGGCGGAAGTCGTCGCGGAGATCGCCGATTGGCTGCGCGGCGGGCACGGAACGGGCCTGATCGGTAACGGGCTCATCGCGTCGCGGATCCAGGAGCGCTTCGGGGGTGCCGTTGACGTCTGAGCGTGAGTGCGTGCGCGGGTGCAAGACGCGCGGCGCGCACTACGGGGCGTGCCCGTGGTACGGCGTGGACGACGCGTCGATCGCGGAGCGGCTCGCGTTGCCGGGCGCGCCGCGGGAGTGCACCGGGTGTGCGGGGGCGCCGACGGCCGCGGAGTCGGCGGTGTGCGATCGGTGCGCTCGAGGCTTCCGCCGGATGCTGGTCGACGGCCCGGATCTGCTCGGCCGGTTGCGGTCGCTCGCGGATCCGCGGTCGGCGCTGGTGTACGAGGACGCGGCGCAGCGTGGTGGGTCGACGTCGACCGAGGCGCCCGCGCCCGTGCCGGCCGACCTTCTGGACGCGATCGTGGCGCTCGAGCGACTGTTCCTCGTGACATCGTCGGATGCCGCGGAAGCGTTCGAGCAGGCCCGGTACGGCGCGAACGTCATCCTCCACGACCTCGACACGGGGCTGCTGAACGACCACGCATGGGTGCTCGCGTTGGCCGGTCAAGTGCTGGATCGGCACGAGCCCGACGGCGACGGCGTGCGGGACGCGTGGTCGGTCGCTGACGCTCACGCCCGCTGGGGTGTCGTGCGACGTGAACGGCCGACGCTCGTCGTCGCGAGCCCGTCACCCGCCCTCAGGCCGGTGCCCGAGTACGACGAGGACACGGCGTCGCCGGTCACGGAGTGGGGGGCGGAGTCGCTGATCGTGCGCGACCAGGCGGCGCAGCTCGCCGGGTCGCTCCGCACGTTGCAGCGGTGGGAGAAGGCGGGAGAGATCGCTCCCGAGGGTGCGATCTGGACCGCGGGCAAGCGGACGACGATCTACCGGCGCGCGACCGTGATCGCCGTGCGCGAACAGATGAAGGAACGGGCCGGACGCGGCCTGTCCGAGCCGACGGCGGAAGCCGCATGACGAGGGGAGAGGCGATGCACCACCACTACATGACCACCGACGCGGAGAGTCAGCCGACGTTCACCTGCACCGCGTCACCCGACCACACAGATGGGAGCGCATCGTGACCCACACGCGCAAGGACATGGAGACGGTCGAGTACGAGTGCGCGATGGGCGACTGCGCGCACGAGGAGCGACCCTGCCCCTCGACCGGCATCTACGAGGTGTGCCAGGAGTGCACCGACCGCAACTGGGCCGAGTGGGAGGGTGGCGTGATCACCTGGGACGAGTGCCAGGGTCGCGGCGCGATCTGGGATGACGACGAAGACACCGAACCGACCGGTCTGGAGTCTGAGCAATGACGTTCCTGGCCTACAAGCTCCCGAAGGGTGCGCCGCAAAAGCAAGTCTGGTTCGTGGAGTGCGACGTGTGCCGCGCGAAGTTTCTTGGACCATTCCCGAACGCGCCGAAGCCGGATCAGCGGGCGACCGTCGAGGGTGCCGGATGGCGCTACCAGATGCCTCACCCGATGGACACATGCCCTTCGTGCCTGAGCACCAGTTCGACCGATCCGTCACCCGACCACACGGATGGGAGCGCATCGTGAGCAACCGCAAAGAACTGCGAGACGCCCGGCGCAGGCTGGCCGAGGCGCAGGAGTCACTACGCGCTATTGAAGCTCTACCTCGCCGTATCGGGCAGACGTGGGATTGGGCGAATGGTGTCCGCTGGGTCCGCATCGGAGACGACGCATGGGAGGCGCGCCACGAGAGTGACGGCTACGAGCGGCATCCCGATTACGACCAGCACTTCAACGTCTACCCGAGTGCGCACGTCGCATGGGGGACGCCAGCCGATTCGGCCGATCCGTCATCGTGACGCGCGAGTGCGCATGGTGTCGGGGGCCGATCCCGGAGCGTGTTCGCCGCGATGCGGCGTGCTGCTCGGTGCGGTGTCGGCAGGCGCGGCATCGGTTCACGTCGGGGGTAGGCGTCGCGCCTCACGTCGGTCGCGACGTCTTGCGGCTCGCGTATGCCGATCCGCGGTATCCGGGGCTGTCGCGGAGGTACTACGGGAAGCATCCTGACTTCGCCGGCGAGGTCGACCACGCGGCGCTGATCGCGAAGCTGGGGGAGTTTGACGGCTGGGCATTGTCGACGTCCGCTCGATCGCTACAAGATGTGCTTGCGCTGTGCCCGCCGGGGAGCCGTGTCGCCGTGTGGGTGCGTGGTGAGCGGCCGGCGCGCAGTGCGGGGCCGTTGAATGCGTGGGAGCCGGTGATCTACTGGGGTGGGCGCCGGGACGCGTCGCGGTACACCGCGGCGGGTGAGAAGGCGTCGCGGCGACCAGGTGGACGCGTCGCGCAGGTCCGCGGCGACGCGTCGCGCGCGACTCGAGCCGACGCGTCGCATGCTGCCGGCGTACGCGTCGTGCTGGCCGGTGACCTCGACGCGTCGCGTGACGCGGCCGCGCGACGCGACGCGTCGGGATCGGCCGCGGACGACGCGTCGTCGGGATCCTCGCGACGCGTGGGTGTCCTCACGTACCGGCCGGGCGCGCGGACGACCGATCCGGGCCGGGTGATCGGGGCGAAGCCGGCCGTGTTCTGTCGGTGGATGTTCGATCTCCTCGGTGCAGAGCCCCAGGACGAGTTCACCGACATCTACGCCGGGTCGGGTGGCGTCTCTCGCGCCTGGGGCGTGTTCGCGGGAGCCGCGGCCTAGCCTTGAGCGCCTCTCGAGTCGTAAGCCACTTGAGGGTGCGAGCATCGTGGGATGATCTCGCCGTGAGCGATGACACTTCCCGTCACTCGAGCAACCCGGATGAGCCGCTCCGGGATACGGAACTTGTGCGTGTCCAGATAGAGGCGCTATGTCGACTCTGGGAAGAGTCCGAGCACGAGAGG
>NZ_LMPK01000010.1:903-1565 GCF_001423825.1 Microbacterium sp. Leaf351 | reverse complement strand
GGAGTCTATCTCGGATATTACACGTGGATTGTAATCCGTGACTAACCAAAAATGGGCAAGGAAAAGATTCATATTAACATTGTCGTCATTGGACACGTCGACTCCGGCAAGTCCACAACCACCGGTCACTTGATCTACAAATGCGGTGGTATCGACAAACGTACCATCGAGAAGTTCGAGAAGGAGGCCCAGGAAATGGGTAAGGGTTCCTTCAAATACGCCTGGGTATTGGACAAACTGAAGGCTGAGCGTGAACGTGGTATCACCATCGATATCGCCCTGTGGAAGTTCGAAACCGCCAAATACTATGTCACCATCATCGACGCTCCCGGACACAGAGATTTCATCAAGAACATGATCACTGGAACTTCCCAGGCTGACTGCGCCGTGCTCATCGTCGCCGCTGGTACCGGTGAGTTCGAGGCTGGTATCTCCAAGAACGGACAGACCCGTGAGCACGCTCTGCTCGCCTTCACCCTCGGAGTCAAGCAGCTGATTGTGGGCGTCAACAAAATGGACTCCACTGAGCCCCCATACAGCGAATCCCGTTTCGAGGAAATCAAGAAGGAAGTATCTTCCTACATCAAGAAGATCGGTTACAACCCAGCTGCCGTCGCTTTCGTACCCATTTCTGGCTGGCACGGAGACAACATGTTGGAGGC
>NZ_LMPK01000010.1:703-851 GCF_001423825.1 Microbacterium sp. Leaf351 | reverse complement strand
GCGCAAGGAGGGTAAGGCTGAAGGTAAATGCCTCATTGAGGCCCTTGACGCCATTCTGCCCCCTGCTCGTCCCACAGACAAGGCCCTGCGTCTTCCCCTCCAGGACGTATACAAAATCGGTGGTATCGGTACGGTGCCCGTAGGCAGA
>NZ_LMPK01000010.1:271-641 GCF_001423825.1 Microbacterium sp. Leaf351 | reverse complement strand
AAGCCTGGTACCATCGTCGTCTTCGCCCCCGCCAACATCACCACTGAAGTCAAGTCTGTGGAGATGCACCACGAAGCTCTCCAAGAGGCCGTACCTGGTGACAACGTTGGTTTCAACGTAAAGAACGTTTCCGTCAAGGAGTTGCGTCGTGGTTACGTCGCTGGTGACTCCAAGAACAACCCACCCAAGGGCGCCGCCGATTTCACAGCACAGGTCATCGTGCTCAACCACCCTGGTCAAATCTCAAACGGATACACACCCGTGTTGGATTGCCACACAGCTCACATTGCCTGCAAGTTCGCCGAAATCAAAGAGAAGGTTGACCGTCGTACTGGTAAATCCACTGAAGACAACCCTAAGTCCATCAAGT
>NZ_LMPK01000010.1:0-195 GCF_001423825.1 Microbacterium sp. Leaf351 | reverse complement strand
AGTGAACTTCAAGGAAGTTGGTGGCGGTAAGGTGACCAAAGCCGCCGAGAAGGCCACCAAGGGCAAGAAGTAGCTAGCGCTGTTAACAGCACAATTTTTCATTCAACTGCGATACTTCATTCACCGCAAGGTGTTCCGAAGGAAAGAAGGGCTACAAACTCATTCCTTTTCTATATTTTTTACAAGGCTTATACT
>NZ_LMPK01000009.1:175658-179324 GCF_001423825.1 Microbacterium sp. Leaf351 | reverse complement strand
CCACGGGACTTGACCACCAGCCCCGCCCGGCCCGCACACCCGCGGGGAAACATCACGAGTTTTTGCAGCCCCCTTCGCACGATCCACCCGCGCCGCGCTCAAAAGTCCCTCTCTCCTACGTCTCCCAACCAGGAGTAGGTACGTGCAGGGTTGTGCGACTGGCTGACGCCGCTTCGCACTCAGTCGGTCCTCGTGTGTTGTCGCGGGGTTCGACGCGGCAGGCGGGCGCTGAGCGCTTCGAGCCGCCGAGGTCGGATGAAAGATCGGAGGTTGTTGTGCCGCTGCCGAAACACGGGACGGTTCGCCGATACAAGGCGGGATGCCGTTGCTCGCCCTGCACCGACGCGAACACGGAGGCGAATCGTCGCTATCGCGAGAACCGCCGTCGTCGGGAAGGTCGGGAGGCGCCTCGTACCTCGCGCGCGAAGGACGTACCTGCGTCCCGCGACGCACCTACGCGCAAGCCGTCCAAGCGCCCTGCACATGACCTGTCCGACGCCGAGGTAGATCGGGCGCTCGACGACATCGCCGTGCAACTCAAGGCCGGCCCGATCGAGGCGGCAGCGCGGGAGGCGCTGTCTGGCGAGGCGTCCGCGGAGGTGAGGTTGCGGCGCGAGGTCGCGTTCCGCGGCGCGCGCGCTCTCGACGACCCGGCAAACGCGCGCTTCTACGCGTCGACAACGTCGGCCCTTCTCGCGGTGCTCGACTCGCTCGCGAAACTCGCGCCGAACAGCAGTGGGGAGGCGAAGGCTATTGAGCAGCTCATGGGTGCGCTCGGCTCCGGCCGGAGTTCCCGACGCCGAGCCGCGGTGGATGACGCCCCGCAATCCGGCTCGGGAGACGATCGCTGACGAGCCGATAGCGGTCATGCGGGTCATGGGATCGGATCCGATGCCGTGGCAGCGCGACCTGTTCGAGGTGGCGTTCGAGGTCGACGCGTCCGGGTTGCTCTGGTATCGCGAGATCGTCGTCGTGATCATGCGCCAGAGCGGCAAGAGCACGATCGTGATCCCGTGGGGCGTTCACCGCATGATCGGGTGGGGCGAGCGTCAGTTCCTGCTCTACATCGCGCAGACCCGCGACAAGGCTCGCGAGAAGCTGCTCGAGGAGCACTTCTTCCACATCAACCGTTCGCCGCTGCGGCGCCTGCTCGTGCCGAACCGTTCGGGGAAGATCCTCCCCGTCATGGTCAACGGCTCGGAGCATCTGAAGTTCACGAACGGGTCGAAGTGGTCGATTGACGCGCCGACGGAGGACGCGGGCCACGGTGGGACGCTCGGGCTCACGGTCGGCGATGAGATCTTCGCGCTGCGTGACTCGCGGCTCGAGTCGGCGCTCATGCCGGCGACGGCTGCGGTCGATGACGCGCAGTCGCTGTGGATCTCCACGCCGGGCGAGAGCAAGACGAAGAGTCCGTTCCTGTGGGGGAAGGTGTCGAAGGGACGCAGCCGTGTGGAGCTTGCGCGGGCCGACCCGACGCAGCTCGACCGGTCGCGGTCGCTGTATGTGGAGTTCTCCTTCGCGGACGACGAGGATCCCTACGACCCGATGACGTGGTGGCGCCGCATGCCGGCGCTCGGGTTCACTCAGACGCTCGAGAAGATCCAGAGCTTCGCCGACTCGATGGGCGAGGCGGAGTTCCGGCGCGCCTTCGGATGCCAGTGGGGCGACGACTTCGCGTCCGATTGGAAGATCCCGCGCGAAGCGTGGGAGGCATCGCGCGACGTCGATTCGACGATCGCCGACGACCAGCTCGTCTACGTGTTCGACGTTGCGCCTGACTCGGCGTGGGCTTCGATCTCCGTCGCGGGAGTGCGCGACGACGGACGCATTCACGTCGAGGTGATCTCTGACGGGCTCGGCACGGACTGGCTCGTCGACGGAGATCCCTCCCGCGGGCTCGTCGGGATGCGTGACATTCACGCGGCCGATCCCGGCGATATCTGGTACGAGCACAAGTTCGCCGGGTTCGTCGTTCCTCGGATGCGAGACGCCGGACTCGAGCCGCAACCCATACCCGCGCAGGACATCGCGATCAGCGGGCCGGCGCTACTCGACCTTGTGTTGAACGACCAGATTCGGCAGCTCGGACAGCAGGAGCTTGAGGAGCAGATCGCGTCGGCCGCGACGAGGGTATCCGGCGACGTGTGGCGTTGGGCTCGCGGCAAGTCAATGCGGGCGATCACGGGATTAACGTCGGTCAGCCACGCCGCGCAGATCCTCACGCGCACGCTCCCGGAGCTGGCATACGACCCGCTAGCCGCGCTGCGAATCGCGAACGGGCTTACCAAGAAGGAGGCTGCATGAACGACGAACAAGCCAAGAAGCGCCGCAAGGAGCGCATCGCGAGCGGGTTCGAGCTGATCGGGATCGCGCTCGTCGTGGTGGGTATCGCCCTCTGGGCGCCGCCCGTCGCGCTGATCGTGGCGGGGCTCGGGTGCTTCGTCATCGCTCACCCGATCCCACGGTGGTGGGACCGGTGAGCGTCCTCACGCGCGAAGTCGAGCAGCGTGACATCACGGGAGCGGATGTGTGGGGGCCTGACTGGGAGGCGCCGCCGAGCACGTCGACCGCGATCCCCGCCGTCTACGGAGCCGTCCGCCTCATCGGGGACGAGTGGGCGCAGGCGCCCATCACCGTGACCGAGCCGCGAAACGGCGAGCTGGAAATGGTCGACCTGCCCCTGATCCTCGAGGATCCCGACCCGTACCTGTCCGAGTTCGAGTGGCGCTTCGCTCTCGTGGCTGCGCTCAAGCTCCGGGGCAACGCCTACGGGCTGGTCGATGACGGACGCCGCTTCTGCCGGTGGTTGCCGAACGAGTGGGTGACGGTCGACGAGTCGAACCGCATGAAGCCGGTCTATCGCGTCAATGGGCGTCCGATGGACCTCGTCAAGCAGGGCGGGAATCTCGTGCATATCCGCGAGTTCACTCAACCTGGCTCCGTGGTCGGCCTGTCACCGATCGAACACTTCGCGGCCACGTTCGAGACGAGCGCACTCGCGCGGCAGTACGGGCGCCGCTGGTTCAAGGGCTCGTCGATGCCTCCTGCGATCCTCTCCGCCAAGACGCCACGGATGGATCCGGCACTGCTCGTCGAGGCGCGCGACGACTTCGTGAAAGCCGCGAAGTCCGGGCTTCCAGTCGCGCTCCCTGGCGAGTGGGACTACACGAAGATCACCGTCACGCCCGAGGAAGCGCAGTTCCTCCTCACCATCCAGGCGACCGCGAACGAGGTTGCCGTCATCTTCGGTGTGCCGCCCGAGAAGGTGGGCGGACGTGCGGGCTCCAGCCGCTCCTACTCGAACGTCGAAATGGATCAGGAGCTGTTCGAGATCGAGACGCTGGGCGGCGTATCCGGCCGCGTCGCGTCGGGCTTGAAGCCCATCCTTCGCCCTCGTCAGCGGATCACGTTCGATCTCACGGTGCTGAAGCAGCCGGGTGCGCTCGAGCGGGCGCGGATCGACACCGAGGAGCTGCGCAACGGCACGACGTTCCTCGAGGAAGCGCGGCGCGCGAAGGGCAAGAAGCCGCCGACCGCGAAGCAGATCGCGGACTGGCAGCAGTGGTACTCGACGACCAAGAGCGCGGCCGAGTCGCTCGCGACCTCGATCGCAATCGCACAGAAGGAGGGGTAATGACCCAAGTCGTTGAACGGCGAGCGTTT
>NZ_LMPK01000009.1:167099-175652 GCF_001423825.1 Microbacterium sp. Leaf351 | reverse complement strand
ACGGGGCCGTTTTCAATTCGCAGTCCCGCGACCTCGGAGGGTGGGTCGAGGAAATCGACCCGGCCGCGTTCGGCCCGGTCGGGCCGCTCGACCTCGCCGTGCACACGCGTGTGATCGCTCGAGCGGAGCACGACTCGCGGCTGCTCCTCGGAACGACCGACGCGGGCACGCTCCGCGTCGCAGTCGACGACATCGGACTGCCCTACTCGGTGGATCTGCCCAACACGTCAGCCGGGCGCGATGCGGCCGAGCTGGCCTCGCGCGGCGACTACTCGCACTCGAGCTTCGCCTTCCGCATCCTGCCCGACGGCGTCGAGTGGCGCGAGAACGCCGACGGCATCCTCGTGCGCCGCATCCTGCGAGCCGTCCTCATCGACGTCGCACCCGTGGCCGATCCCGCCTACTGGGCGGCGACGGCCGAACTGCAACGCAGCGTCGACCTCGACGCAGTGCGAGCAGCCCTTCACCCGCAGCCGCCCGCACCGGGCGACTGGGAGAACGCCGCGACCGAACGGAGCGCGGCCCGTCTGTCCCGCAAGGAGCACACCGCCCTTGCAACTCGATCCCGCGGACGCGGGAAGAACGGAGGTCGGAAGTGACCAACATCGCAACCCGAATCAAGGAGCTTGCCGACGAGCAGCACCGCGTCTGGCACACGGAGGGCAAGCCGCTCGCCGACATCGCCCAGGAGCGAGCGCTCACGGTCGACGAGAAGGAGAAGTTCGAGAAGCTCGAGCGCGCCTACAACGACTTCGATGACCGGATCACCCTGCTCGTGCAGCAGCGTGACCTCGAGCAGCGAGCCGTCGACTTCGCGGCCGGCCTGCTCGGAAACCCCGGTGCCTTCGGTGCCGCGGCGGACGTGAAGCGGTTCGCCGACGATCTCCGCGCGGCGCTCCGCTCGTCGGGTTCCCCGCTCGAGTACTCGGCGACCCCGGAAGAGGCGCGCGCGATCAGCCGGGCCGTCCCGCTGGCCACGCCGGCATCCCTCGCAGCGGAGATCCGCGCGCTGAGCGTCGGCACGGCGGCGGCGGGCGGTAACACGGTGGGGAAGACCTTCCTCTCCCAGCTCGTCGAGCCGCTCCGCCAGTTCTCCGGGATCTTCGCGGCGGGTGCCTACGTACTCACCACGGAGAAGGGTGACGACGTCATCCTCCCGCGGCTCGCGAGCTTCGGTTCCGCGTCGACCGCGCCGGAGGCCACCCAGCCCGCCGGCACCGATCCCACGTTCGGTCAGGTCACCCTGAAGGCCTACGGCTACGGCGACTACCGGGGCATCAGCCGCGAACTGGTCGATGACTCGCTCGTCGACATCGAGGGCCTGGTCACGCGGCTGATCGGCGAGAACATCGCCGTGCTGCTCGGCCAGAAGCTCGCGACCGGCGCTGGCAGCACCGAGCCGACTGGCATCGCGACTGCCGCGACGACCGGCGTGACGGGCGCGACGGGCGTCCTGGGCGCCCCGTCGTGGGACAACCTGATCGACCTTCAGGAGTCGCTGCTCCCGCCCTACCAGGCGAACGCATCCTGGGTCGCGGCCAACAGCGCCGTCGGTGCGGCACGCAAGCTGAAGGACTCGACCGGCCGCTACTACTGGGAGCCGAACGGTCAGACCGGTGCTCCCGCGCAGCTCCTCGGCGCCCCGGTGTTCCGCGACCCGTTCCTCGCCCCGCTCGGGCTCGGTTCCAAGTCGCTGTTCTACGGCGACTTCTCGCGGTACTGGGTTCGCCTCGTCGGCGCGACGCGCGTCGAGCGCTCCGACCAGGCCCTGTTCGGTGCCGACCAGATCGCGTTCCGCGGCAAGGTCCGCGCGGACGGCACGCTCATGGACGCCTCGGCCGTCAAGTCCTTCGTCGGCGGTGCGTCGTGACCGCCCGTAAGCCCGCCGAGCCGGGCGAAGCGGTCACCACGGAGCAGCCGGCGCAGACCGTGGAGGCGCCGGCCGGGACCGAATCCGAGGCCGACAAGGATGCAGAGATCGCGCGTCTGCGCGAGGAAGCTGCCGAGTCGGACCGGAAGCTCGCGGCACTGCTCGCGGGTCAGGACATCGGCGCGCCCACGGAGGCGCAGGAGGGCGACGTGAAGGTGACGATGCGTCTCACCATCACGGGCGCCCGCAACGGCGTGCCGTGGCCTCCCGCCGGAGGTTCGATCTCGGTGCCCGCCGCCGAGGCCGAGCAGCTCGTCGCCGTCGGCTACGCGGCTCTGGCCGAATAGCTCGAATCCGCCGCGAGGCGGAGCGACACGAAGTGCGGGTGCTGGGCCGTGCGGCCCAGCACCCGCACAGCGGAGAGGAGACGCTATGGCCGACAACTGGCCGCTGCACGCCGAGGACATGCGAACGGCCGTGCAGTACAAGGAGGGGCAGGACGACTGGGCCGAGTTGGAGCTGTTCATCGGTGCGGCGTGCCAGCGCGTCGACCGTGAGACGGGCCGGCTGAGTGATCCGACCCGGCACGAAATCAACGGGAGCGTGCCGCTCGACTTCATCCTCGCGGCGCGTGCGCTCGCGAAGCTTCGCTGGAAACAGGAGAAGCGTGGACCGAGTGCCCGCGAGGATGGTTCGGAGGCGATCGGGTTCGACCTCCCGCGGTGGATCGAGGGTCTGCTCGCGAAGTACCCGCCGCGGCTGTACCCGGGGGACGACGCGTGAGCGGCATCCACGCAGGGACCGGTGTGCTGCTCGCCCGCGATGGACTCGAGGCCGCGATTCGAGCGGCGCTTGCCGACGAGGCTGAAGTGGACATCTACGCCGGGTGGACGTGGCCGATCGTTCATGACGACTCCGTGCAGCTCACCGCTGCGAGCGGGGCTGCGGACCCGAAAACGGTAAGCGCGCGACGGTCCTATGACGAGACGATCACGCTCGGGATCTCCATCACGGTGTGGCGCGCGGGTCACAGCGAGGACGACGGGAGTGCCGCCGAGGCTTACCAGCGCGCGTTCGCGCTGCTCAACAAGATCACCGCCTACGTCGTCGAAGGCGATCACACCGAGCTTGGCGGCGCCGTGATGTGGTGCCTGCCTGGCGCCGTCGACTCGGACGGCACTGAATACAACAGCGGCTTCCAGGTCGAGGTGGCCGCTGAGTTCATCTGCGCGCACAGAGTGCGCGGGCAGTGAAAGGAGAACGCATGGCGAAGTTCAAGAACATCAGCCCGCTCGGCGCGCTGGACGTGCCGGCGCTCGGGAAGGTCGTTGCGGCGGGTGAGGAGTTCGAGGTGACCGAAGATGTCGCCGCGGTCCTCGCCGGTCAGCGCGACAACTTCGAGCCGATCGACGTCGCGGCGGAGTCGGCGGCAAGCGCAGTCGAGGTCGCGCTCGCTGCGGCCTACGAGCCCGACCTGATCGGCGCCGAGCCCGACTCGGTCGATGTCGCGCCGGCTGCGGAGCCGGGCAGCACGCCGACCAAGTCGACTCGTACGCCGAAGCCGAGCATCGAAGGAGAGGAGAGCAAGTGACCACGCAGCTTGACTTCACGGTCGGCCTCGCGAAGGAGACGACCTACGGCACGGCAGCGACCGTGTCGCGGTTCTTCGAGACGGAGGCCAAGGCGAAGTACGACGTCCAGACGATCAAGGGCAAGGGGCTCCGGCCGACGAAGGGGGTCGCGCGAACGAGTCGCCATTCGATCTCACGCTTCGAGGGGTCCGCTGAGATCGAGTTGGACGCACCGACCCGAGGGCTCGGGTATCTGCTCAACGCGCTCATGGGCGCTCAGACGACCACACTCGTCGCGGGCGCGCTGTACCAGCAGGTACACACCCTCTCGACGACCGACCCGGTTCCGTCGTACACCATGCAGGAAGTTCTGCCGGTGATCGGCGGGCTCAACGCCTACCCCCACACCTTCACCGGATGCGTGTTCGACACCCTCGACCTGGCGGTCAAGGAAGGCGAGTACGTCTCGGCGAAGTTCGGGCTCACGATGCGCCAGCTCTCGACGCTCGTCGCGGCGGCGGCAGCGTCGTATCCGACCGATGACACGCTCTTCACCTTCGTGCAGGGCGCGATCATCATCGGCGGCACCCTCACGCCTCCCACCAACACGGCTATGGCGACCCTGAGCGGGACCGCCGCCGTCAACATCACCGGACTCGACCTCTCGCTGAAGCGGAATCTCGACAAGGGCGGATGGAACCTGGGGGGCGCCGGCCTCCGGTCGCGTGCGCCGCAGCTTGGCCGACCCGAGATCACGGGGAAGCTCACGGCGGAGTACATCGACAACACGCTCCGCGACGCGTACCTGTCGCAGACCGCACTGCCGGTGCTGCTCACCTTCACGAGCGGTGTTTCGGTGCTCCAGATCGTGCTGCCCGCCGTGCGGCTGGGCGGCGAGGTTCCGACGTCGAACGGCGGCGACCCGATCACCCAGGAGATCCCGTTCGAGGCGTTCGACGACGGCTCCGCAGCGCAGCCGATCTGGATCGTCTACCGGTCGACTGACACGGCGCCGTGAGCAGCGGGGCTGCGCTCCCGCGCGTCGCGCTCCCGCGCGTCGCGCTCGAGCCTGACGACGTTCGGGCGAAGTTCGACCGCATCAAGGAGTTCAGCCCCGCACTGGCTCGAAACACGCGCCGCGATCTGCGGCGCTCGGGCGACGAGATCATTGCGGAGCAGCGGGCCATTCTGAGCGGCCCGCTGCCCCGCGGTGTGAAGGTCGCGGGTCAGCGGCGGCGGCTCGTCGTCAACAAGAAGACCGGGACCGCTGCGTTCCGTCTGTTCAACGTCTATCGGGAGGTAGACGTGAAGAACGCCGGTCGAGGTAGCGGGCTCCGCGAGGGCATCAAGCAATCGCTCAAGACCCGCGTGACACTCACCGAGAAGCGGACGGCGATCTCGGTTCGCACGACGAACGCCCGCAAGACGGGCGCGACGTTCTGGCAATCCCGGCGGTTCCGGCATCCCGCGTGGGGTGACCGCGAACGCATGTACGACCAGGCCGGGCAGCCCTATTTCTGGGGGCCTGCGTTCCGCGGCGCGGAGCGCATGGCCGGGCGCGTGAGCGCGGCGATCGACGACGCTCTGCGCCAAATCGCAGACAAGACGTGAGGAGAGAACATGGCAAAGATTCAGGTGAACGGGCACGAGCTGCGAGTGGTGACCCTGCGGAACGCGCGAGCGCGCGACGTGATCGAGCTTCAGCGGCAGACCGGCCTCGGCGTGATCGAGCTTCAGGATCAGGCGAAGGAGGCCGACATCTTCGCGCTCGCCGCGATGAGCTTCCTCGCTCAACGAAACGCGGGGTTCACGCCCGACTTCAACGCGATGCTGGACGGCCCGGCCGGTGACCTCGGAGTCATGATCGGCGAGCCCGGCGATCCTCGTGAGAGCGAGGACGAGGCAGAGGCAAACCCTACGGGACCGGAATCCGAAACGCTCGCGCCGGCCGACGAGTAGTCGACCTCGGCACGGACACGCTCGAGCGCGCCGAGCCGTTCGTGGAGCGTCAGATCGCGAAACGAATCCTGACGATCTCTCACGCGCAGTTCTGGCCCGGGATCACGCCGACGAACGTCGGCGATCTCGAGTACGGCACATGGCTCGCGCTCGCGCAGTCGTGCGACAAGCAAGTGCAGGAAACGAAGCGGGCACGCGACGAACGCGAGCCCGCCCGCTCGAGCCGGAGGAGGTAAGCCGTGGGCGCAGTGTCCGCGAAGGACTTCGTCATCAACATCGTTGCCCGCGACGAGCAGGCGCGAAAGGTGATGGAGGGCTTCAAGACGGTTGCTGTCGGTGCCGCCGCCGGCATCGCCGCAGCGTGGGCGAAGGAGAAGATCGGCAGTGTCGTCGGTGACTCGATGGACATCGGGCAGAGCAACGCCCGGCTGGCCGCTGAGCTGGGGACGTTCGCTGAGGACGCCCGCAAGCAGGGGACTCTTGCGGGCGATCTGTGGTCCGAGGGGTTCGCCGATCGCGCCCAGGTGAACGACGCGATCGCTGCCGTCCGCCAGAATCTCGGGAGCCTCAGCGACGGCGAAATGAAGGACGTCGCCAACAAGGCCCTGGTGATCTCCGACGTGTTCGAGCAGGACGTGTCGCGCACGGCTGGCGCCGCCGCGGCGATCATGCGAAACGATCTCGCCCCGTCGATCGCGGATGCGCTCGACGTGATCACTTCCGGTCTTCAGTCGCCCGTGAACCGGGCCGATGATCTGCTCGACACGTTCACGGAATACAGCCCGTTCTTCGCGAAGCTCGGGTTGGACGCGAAGTCGTCTCTCGGCATCCTCAATCAGGGCATGATCGCGGGTGCGCGTAACAGCGACTTCCTCGCGGACGCACTCAAGGAGTTCACGATCCGCGGGCAGGAGCCCGTCGTGCGAACCGCGGCCGAGCAGGCGGCGGCGCTCGAGCGGGTGAAGTCTGCGGGCGAGTCGCTGGTCACGTCGCAGCGCAGCGAGCTTGCGGCGCAGAACAGTCTGAACGCAGCGCGCGCGCAGGCATCCCAGCGGCTGAAGGACATGGCGGATCAGCTCGTGGGCGCGGCGCTCTCGGAGCGTTCGGCGACCCTGGCAAAGGACCGAGCCGAGCAGCAGCTCAATGCGACCATGCGTGACGCGCGGTCGACGTCGCTCGATCGCGCCGAGGCGGAGCTGGCGTACGAGCAGGCGACGTACAACCTCGAGCAGCAGCAGAAGGCCGTCGTGTCTCTGAAGGATGAGAAGGCCGCTGCCGACGCGGCTGGCGTGGACGGGGCGGACAGCGTGCTCGCCGCTCAGGATGCGCTCGCGTCGGCACAGAAGGCCGTCGCAGATGCCGCGGCAGAGGTGACCGCCGCGAACGCGAACGCTGCCGATCGGTCGACCGCGCTCGGCAAGGCGTACCGACGCCTCGGGATCAACGGAGAGTGGGCGGCGAACGCTATCGCGACCGGTGGACCCGAAGCCAAGAAGGCGCTTCAGATGGTGCTCGACGGGCTCAACTCGATCGAGGATCCGGTGCAGCGCAACGCGCTCGCCGTGCAGTTCTTCGGCACGAAGGCGGAGGATCTGCAAGGCGCGCTCTACGCGCTCGACACCAACACCGCCGCGCAGGGCATGGATCAGGTCGGCGGTGCGGCGTATCGAGTGGCGAAGGCGATCGAGGACGGGCCGACGTCCAAGGTCGAGGGGCTGCGTCGCGGGGTTCAGTCGTGGCTCAGCGGGCTCGTCGACATGGGGGGACCGCTCGGCGGGGTCGCGACGTTCCTGTCCGCGTTCGGTGGTGACCTCGTCAGCCTCGTCGCCGGGCTCGGGCCTGCGGCCCTACTCATGGGTGGACTGGCTACCGGATCGAACGCTGCCAGCGTCGGGATGACGGGCCTCGGGACCGCGATCAAAGCGACCGGCATCGGCGCTCTCGTGGTGATCATCGCCACGCTCGTGGCGCAGTTCGTCGAGTGGCTCACCCAGACCGAGGACGGCAAGAAGGCGTGGGAGGGGTTCGTCGGGTTCCTCGGTGATGCCTGGCGGAATCTGTCGCTCGGCTTCCAGATCCTGGTCCAGGGACTGGGTGACTGGTGGGGCCAGTTCACCGGGGGAATTGGCGACGGAGTCGACTGGATCGGCGACCGGGTCGGCGACATCATTCGGTTCTTCACGGAGATCCCGAACCGGATCGGCGACGGCTGGCGCGGATTCACCGACCTGGTGCGCGGTGTCCTGCTCAACGTGATGCGCTTCACCCTCGAGACGTGGAACAACACGCTCGGGCAGATCAACTTTGATCTGCCCTGGTTCCTCGGCGGAGGGCACATCCAGTTCCCGCGGTTCAGTATCCCCGCCCTCGCCGAGGGTGGGGTGGTGACCGGTCCCACGCTGGCGCTGATCGGTGAGGCCGGCCCGGAGGCCGTCGTGCCGCTGTCGCAGGCGGGTGACTACGGGCTTGGCGGCGACGACGGCGACACGTTCGTGCACAACGTGCTGAAGCTCGACGGCCGCACGGTCTACGAGACGGTCGAGCGTCACAAGCGGAAGCGGAGGTAACGATGCAAGTTGGGCCGGCTGGGTTCGATTCGGCGCTGTCCGCGCGTTCCGGCGTCGTTGTGTCCGCGCCCGTGGCGGTGCCGGGGGTTGACCTCGGCGCCGCCGCGGGGTGGGCGGAAACGATTACCGTCGAGCGCCGTCTCGACGGTGACATGCCCGATGGGGCATCTGACGTTGTCGGCAGCGTGTCGACGACGGTGCGGGTCGAGGGCGACGCCTTCGCCGCGAACGCGCCGAGCCCGCTGCGCGGTGCGGACGTGGACGCCTGGCTCAACTCGGATATGACCTGCGCGGCGGGATACGCCGGGCTCACCGTGCCAGTGTTCGCCGGTCGAGTCGCAGACCTCGACACGTCTGAGGAGAGCGGGCGTCTGGTGCTCTCCGGTCGGGACGCCGCGGACAAGATCACGAAGCCCGTTCGGCTGCGCGCCTTCGGTGGATGGAGTCGCAGCTACACGCCTGGCACGATCGAGAATCACCCGACCAACTCGGCCGCGGTCATTACCTCGATCCTCCACGCGAACGGGATTCGAGTAACCCCGGCGCCGCGTGACGGACGGTGCGAGCTGAGTGTGCCCGGAGTGGG
>NZ_LMPK01000009.1:163840-167039 GCF_001423825.1 Microbacterium sp. Leaf351 | reverse complement strand
CCACGCGGCGCGACCTGACCGGCGCGAGCGTTCTGCTCGAGGCGTTCGTGAACGTCACCGCAGGAATGTCGAGCGAAGTGCTTCGGCTGGCGCTCGACAGCGGCTCGGTCTACGTCATCAACATCGACAGCGGCAACGTGTACCTGTCCACGATCCCCAACCCAGGCACGCCCGCGGTTCGTGCGTCGGCCGCAATTACGGCCGGGTGGCGCCACGTCGCCGTGGAGATCACGCCCGCCGTCGCCTCGGCGAAAGTCTGGATCGACGGTGTCGTGAAGGCGTTCACGTCGTGGTCGTCGTCTGCGGCGCCGGCCGGGCCGATTGACCGAGTCGAGTGGTACTCGGGTGGCATTCAGGGCATCGCCGTCTACTGGGGCACGAGCCCCGCGGCGGCGCCCTCACCGGAGTTCGCCAGCTTCGCAGCTGAGGCGGACATCCCCGCGGGCGCGCTCGACTATGTGTCGATCCCGGACGTGGACGGGGCGGCGTCCTGGGACGTCCTCAAGGCTGTGGCCAGCGCCGAGCTGGGCATGGTCGGGTACTCCGAAACTGGCCGGTTCTACTTCAAGCCCCGCGCCTCCCTCTCGGCGTCGTCCGCGCCGGTCGCAACGTGGGGCGTCGACCTGGTCGACGACCTGCACCCGGCGATCTCGATCGACTCCGTGATCACTCGTGTCACCGCGAACGTCTCGCGACAGGTGGGCGTCTGGTCCGACCGTGGGAGCGAGTCGCGCGATCCGAAGCCGTCGCTCGTGGCGGACACGAAGATCGCCGCCCCGCCGGGAACGTCGTCGGTGATCGTATCGGGCAGCTCGCCCGTGCTCGCCGACACGCAACGAGTCGTCGTCCTCTCAGCGTGGGGCGCGGCGATCTCCGTGCCCGCGGGAATAGTGTTCTGCTTCGACGAGAACGGGGCCAGCCGCTATGCGGGCTCGAGCGTCACGGCGTGGATCACGCCGGTTGGGATGGGGAGCTACCGGCTCACGATCCAGAACGCCTCTGGGTCGACTCTCTACGCCGTGTGGCCGGAAGAGTGGACCGAGTCAAACGGTGTGATCTCCGTGCCGTTCGAGCTGAAGGCGGGCGACCCGTCGTTCTACGTCCTGGGGTACGCGTTCCCGAAGGACGACACGACGACGATCGGTATCGACCGGGTGGGCGCCGCGGCGGCGACGTGGGGCGAACGTGTCTGGCAGATGGAAGACAGCGTGTGGCGACAGGATCCCGTCGCCTTGCAGTCATTCATCGACGGGCTGCTCGTCGACACGGCACGGCCGCGCGTAACGATCGCCGACGTGGAGGTGCCGGCGGATCCACGGTGGCAGCTCGGCGACCCTATCCGTCTCACCGATTGGCGAGGCCGGGTGCCGGGAATCGTGGCTCGAATCACCTCCGTCGCGCTCACGCTGAGTCGGAACGTCGAGAACGGCATGACGGGTCGCTACGGCCTGCGTCAGGTCGTTGGTGTGGCGCCGAGGGTGACATCGCACCCGGCCGACGCGACGCGCTCGGAAGGCAACACGGCGACGTTCACAGTCACCGCAACCAGCGCGACCGGCTACCAGTGGCAGAGCAACGACGGGCGCGGATGGTCGAACATCGCCGGGGCTACGGGATCGAGCTACACAACCCCCGCGCTCACGCTCGCGGACACGGGCAAGGCGTACCGGTGCAACGTGGTCGGTGCGGCCGGGGATGACTGGTCGCGGAGCGCCAAGCTCACGGTGACCGTGAGTGCCGGTGTCGCTCCCGCGATCACGGCTCAGCCGTCGTCCAGCAGCGCGTCGGGGTATCCGGGTGATCCGTACTCGGTGACGGCCGCGGCGTCGGGGAGCCCGACGCCCGGCGTGCAGTGGCAGAGGTCGGCGGACGGCACAACGGGCTGGGTGAACATCGCGGGCGCGACGTCGGTCCCGCTAACGCAGGCGCACTACCCGGGCAGCTACGGCGAGACGGTGTGGTTCCGCGCCGTGTTCACCAATTCGGCCGGGTCGGCGACGACGACAGCGCTCACTCACGCGTTCAACGACGTCGGGTGACGCACAGATCATGAGAGGGGGGACCAATGGTCGACTGGATTCTCGACGTGCTCGACGGGATCACGGCGGCGCAGTTCGTGGTCTGGGCCGCTGCCGTGATCGCGGCGCTCACGGTCGCGGTGCGGTCGCGGCACAAGGTCTGGGCGTCGCTCAAGTCGGTGCACACGTGGCTGGGCGGATTCATCCGCCTCGTCGAGACGATCGGCACGCTCGCCAATGACATGGCCGAAGTGAAGCACGAGCTACAGCACAACGGCGGCGGAAGCGTGAAGGACGCGACCGCGCGGACGGAGGCGGCCGTGAACGAGCTGCGCGCCACGGTCGATCACATCAAGCGCCAGAATGCGGCCCTGAAAACGACGGTGCGTCGAGTCGATAAGGCGCTCGTGGAGCACATCGAAGGGGGCGGATCGTGAGTCGCCGTGCAGTCCTGATCGCCCTCGCCGTGTGCGGGGGCGCTGTCGTTCTGGCCGCAGTCGCGGCCGGCGCTGCCTATCTGTGGGCGCTCGGCGAGTTCGCCGTGGCGCTCCTATCCATCCTGTCGCGCGCCGCGTGACGGGCAACCGAACGAAGGGAGTTCTCATGCTCAACCTGTTTCGCGTGTGGTTCACCGCCGCGCGCCGCAAGCGCATCTACGCCGCGGTCGGCGCCGTCGCCGCGCTCCTCCTCCTCACGGGCACGCTCACGCCGCCCCAGGTCGATCCGATCCTGAACTGGGTCGCGCTCGCCCTGGCGCTGGTGCAGAGCGTCCTCACCCTCTCGCACCTGACGTGGGGCTCGGTCGCGGGCTGGTTCCTCACCGCGGGGCGCGTGGCGATCTACGCGCTCGCCGTCGCGACCGCGGCGGTTGTGGTCGCGCTCGGTCTGATCACGCCGGACGTGAGCGACCTCGTGCTCGTATACGTCGCGCAGGCGCTCACGGTGCTGTCCTCGATCCTCGCCGTGATCTTCCTCCAACCGGACCCCACCGAATAACAGAGGCGGGCCGGGCGTGCGCGCCCGGCCCGCTGTGACGAGAGGAGGCGGCATGGTCGTCGTCAAGTTCGCGTTCGTCGATCCCACGAGCACCGGAACGGATTCGCCTGCCGGGTCGGCCGTGCGCTGCGCGCTGCTCGAGCGTGAGGCATCCGGCGGGAAGGTTCGCTCGGTGCGGCCGTTCT
>NZ_LMPK01000009.1:157547-163785 GCF_001423825.1 Microbacterium sp. Leaf351 | reverse complement strand
ACGTGCAGGTCATCGGCACCGAGGGGACGGTGGACTTCACCGCTCTCGCCGACGTCGACCCGCGCTCGATCGACATGACGCCCGAGACGCGCCCGGTGTGGCAGGATCTCGCCGCGCGGGTGGATGAGCTTCAGGTCGGCGGGCCGGGCGGCAGCGTGTCGGTGTCACCGCACCCGAGCTTCCCGGGGGTGCTGGTGCTGGGCGGGACGACCGAGCCGCCCAGCGTCGCCCCGGTCGTCACGGTGCAGCCGGCGAGCGTATGGTCCGCCTGGGGCGACGTCGCGACGTTCACGGCGGCTGCATCGGGCACGCCCGCACCGACGGTGCAGTGGCAATCATCCGCGAGCGGTTCCGGCCCCTGGGTGGATATCGCGGGCGCGACCTCCCCGAGCTACTCGACGCCGCCGCTGACCTACGCGCAGAACGGCAGCCGATACCGCGCCGTGTTCACCAACTCCGCCGGTTCGGCGACGTCCTCCGCGGCGTCGCTGTCCGTGGTGGATTGAGAGGGGGAGCCATGTCCGATGTTCTCGTGCCGTCGATCGACCCCGCGACGGGCAAGCTCGACCCTGCCGTCATCCCCGGCGGGGCGACGTCGGCGGGCGCCGAGATCCAGTGCTCGAGCTGGTTCTTCCCCGGCCCCGTCTCGGTGCGATCTGGTGTCGCGGCGATCTCCGTCCCGACGTTCGGGCCGCTCGTTGAGCTGCTCGGGCTCTCGCTGACGACCACGCTTCTCGGCGTGGTGACCGAGGCGCTCCCGAACAACACCGTGGACGTGCGCGTGAACGTCAACGATGTTCCGGTGGGGACGGCCGGCCTTCCCGCGACCGCGTTCCAGTGGCACATGCGGAAGGACGACCCGGCACCCGCCGCGCGGATCTTCACCGCCACGCCGCGACTCGTGCCGCAGAGCCGGATCACGGTGGACGTCACGCGCGTGCTCGCGAGCGCGACGGCGCAACCGGAGAATCTGACCGTGCAGCTCTGGTGGCGGTGGCGGGATGCTGTCTGAGCCGGCGACGCACCCGGGCATCTGGCCGCTGTCGCTGGCGGGCGGGATCGGCGGCAAGCGGATCTCCGCGAGCGACACGTCCGCGGCGATCAACGCGAAGCTGGGCCTGATCCCCGCGGAGATCCTCGCCCGGTTCGCGCCGATGCAGCTCAGTCTCGCGATGGTGCCGGCGCTGCGCGCGCCGACGGTCTACTCATCGGTCCTGACGGGAGCCGCCGCACGACAGCAGGTTGGACGGGTGAGCGGCCTCGGGAGTCTCGTCGCCTGGAACGGGCTCTACGAGGCGCTGTCGCACCGGATCGGCGTGCTCGGAGACTGGGCCGTCGTGCACGAGTTCGGGCATCACGTCGACCAGGCGTATGGGATCTACGTCGACTCGACCCGCGTCCCCCTCACGGATCGTGAGCCGTTCGCGTCCCTGTGGACCGCCGCGTATCCGACGATCCCCGACTATCTGTTCGGTCGATCGAACAAGCTCGAGTGGTTCGCCGAGCTGTGGACCGTGCAACTCGACGCGTCCTATACCGGCGCGGGAACGGGCAGCGCTCACCTGTTCGTCGACCTGGCCGGCGGTTCGATCCCTCGAGCGACCGCACTGCGCGCCGCGTTCGTCGCGGCGTTCCCCGAGCTGCCCCCGTTCACCATGTCATGACGTCTCGCCCCCACTCGCCCTCGGGCGGGTGGGGGCGTTTCGTCGTTGTACCCGTCGCGCCGGCCGGCGCCCGCGACGCGTCCACCTGGTCACCGCGACGCGTAGTGCCGCGCCGGTGAGACGCGACGCGTCGTCGTTGGCCGCCGGCGACGCGTGTTGGTGGGCGACCGCAGACTCTCACCGTGGGCGAGTGGCATCCGATCATGGCGGCAGTCGAGAAGGTTCCGGCGACGTGGGATCTCGTCGACCCTGGCGGGCGTGTGTACGGGCGGGTAGAGCTGCGCCGCACGGCCGACGGTCCCCGCTATCGCTGCTCTCGAGACGGCGAGGTGCTCGGGTGGGCGACGTCGCTCCGGCTCGCCTGCGCACGCCTCCACGATCGCGAGCTACGCGCGCACGGCCCGGGCGCTGCGCCGCCCGAGATGTTCCTGCCGCGGGGTGGTCAGGGGCAGAGGTGAGTCTGCGCTGAGGCGATGAGAGTTGCCCAGACCTCGCTGGCCAGGCCCGAGGTGGGCGCGGCGGCGGCGAGTGCCGCGGCGCCATTCGCAGTCTGCGACAGGTCGCAGACCTCCCATCCGAGCGTCAGGATCGCCTGCTCGGAAGTCTGACTCCACGACTTGCCCCGGCTGTTCACCGCTTCGCGCATCGACGAGAGGAACGCGGCCTCGCTGGTCGAATAGCCGCTCGAGACGGGCGCGTTGTTGCCGTGGCCCCCGAGGACGCCGAGCACACTGAACGCGGCGAGAGCGCCCGCGAGGGCGAATGCCAGCCACCAGTACCAGCGCAGCCCGGAAGTGCGACGGCCAGTCGGCTGGGAAGCCCGTCGCGCGTCGGCCCATTCAACGCCGTTCCACCAGCGCTCCGTCTGCGGAAACTCCGGGTCGGGATACCAACCTGCCGGTGTCGTCATGGCGCGGAGCATAGCGGGCACGAGTGAAGTTCATAGGTGAGACCGACACTCGACGCTTGCGTACGGGCGTTGCGACGGGGGCAGTAGGACTGATTCACGTTCGTGAATAGTCCCGATTCTCACCCGTCCTCGTGGTCGAACGCCGGGGGACTAGGACTGCTTCACGCTCATGACGGCGGGACTCGTCGTGGTGATCTGGGCGCTCGCCGGCCCCGCGCTCGCCGAGCTGTTCCAGAACGCGCTCGCCCGTGTCTCCGGATTCTGAGGCGGTGGCGTGACGATGAGGGATCCGCGGCGGCCGAGTTCGTCATGGTCGGGGCCCTCCTCACGGTACTGACGCTGGCGGTGCTGCAGTTCGCGCTGGCGGTGTACGTCCGCAACGTCGTGCAGGACGCGGCATCCGAAGGAGCACACGTCGCCGCCCTCGCCGATGCCACGCCGGGGGACGGCGAGGCGCGCACCCGCGATGCCATCACGCGGGCCGTGGGTGGCGGGCTGATCGACGAGATCCGCGTGGCGACGTCGGCGGAGGCGGGGTTCCCGACGGTGCGGGTCACCGTGCGCGCGACCTTTCCCGTGATCGGCCTCGTCGGCATCCCCGGGGCGATGGAGGTGACCGGCGATGCGCCGCTCGAATCCTTCGACTGAGCCCGACGACGGCTCGGCATCGATCGAGTTCCTCGTCGCCGGGCTGCTGCTGCTCGTTCCCGTGGTCTACCTGGTCGTGACCCTCGGGCTCGTGCAGTCGCATGCGTTCGGCGCGGATGCCGCGGCCCGCCACCTCGCTCGATCGATCGCCGTGGCCGACGGCGATATCGACGGCCACATCGCGCGGGTGGTGCAGACCACCGCCGCCGACTACGGCATCGACCCCGCCGATATCTCGGTGCGGGTCCGTTGCGCCCCGGCGGACGACGGATGCCCCGCCCCCGGTGCCGTGCTCACCGCGACGGTGCAGACGCGCGTGGTGTTGCCGCTCGTGCCGCCCGTGTTCGGGTGGGAGGATCTCGCGGCGCTGCCGATCGAGGCGTCGGCGGTGCAGCTCGTGTCGGCGGGGCCGGGACGATGACCGCGCGGTGCGCACACGATGACGAGGGGTCGATCCTCCCGCTCGTGCTCGGCTACGGGATGCTCGCGATCGCCCTGGTGCTGGTATGCGCGGAGGCGACGGGTCTGTTCCTCGCGCAGAAGCGCTTGGACGGTGTCGCCGACGCGGCGGCGGTGGCCGCGGCATCCTCGTATGACATCCGGTTGGAGGGCGAGGGGGCGGTGATCGTGCAGCGTGGGGAAGACATCACCTCGGGTGCCGAGCGTGCGCTGGCCGCGACGGGGGCCGACGCCGTGCTCGTCGACGCGGTGACCGACGACGGTCGCTCAGCGCGGGTGACAGTGACGTCGACCTGGCGGTCGGTGCTGCTCTCGCCGTTCGTGCCGGCGGGGGTCGATCTCACCTCGACCGCCACGAGCCGCGTCGCGCTGCGGTGACCCGGGATGCCGCGATCACGTGTGCCGCGGGGTGGTCACGTACGCCCCGAGTGCACACGGCAACGGCCGGCCGCCCGAAGGCGACCGGCCGTGACCTATCGAGACGAGGTCAGTTGAACTCGAGCGGATGCGTGCCGACGCGGCCCGAGCCGTCACCCGTGTCGAGGGCGTCGATCGCGGCGACCTCGTCGGCGGTCAGCTCGAAACCGAACACCTCGAAGTTCTCGACCATGCGCTCCTTGCGGGTCGACTTCGGGAAGACCACGAAGCCGCGCTGCAGGTGCCAGCGGATGACCGCCTGCGCCGGGCTCACACCGTGCGCCTCGGCCGCCGCGACGACGGCCGGGTTCTCGAACAGCGGGTACTTGCCCTGGCCGAGCGGACCCCACGACTCGATGATCGTGCCGTGGTCGGCCGCCCACGCGAGCACGTCGCGCTGCTGGTAGGCCGGGTGAAGCTCGATCTGGTCGACCGCCGGCACCACGCCGGTCGCGGCGACGAGGCGATCGAGGTGCTCGGGCAGGTGGTTCGAGACGCCGATCGAGCGAGACAGCCCCGCATCGCGGATCGCGATGAGCTTCTCCCACGCGTTCACGTAGGTGTTCTTCTCGGGCGTCGGCCAGTGCGTGAGATACAGGTCGACGTGGTCGAGCTGCAGCTTGTCGAGGCTCTCGCGGATTGCGGCGAGCGGCTCGTCACCGGCCTGCCGGTCGTTCCAGAGCTTCGTGGTGATGAAGAGCTCGTCACGGGGGATGCCGCTTGCCGCGATCGCGGCGCCGACGCCCTGCTCGTTCTTGTAGATCGCGGCGGTGTCGATGTGGCGGTAGCCCACCTCGAGGGCCTCGCTCACCGCCTTCTCGGCCTCGGCCGGCGGCACGAGGAACACGCCGAAGCCGAGCTGGGGGATGTCATAACCGGAGTTGAGGGTCACAGAGGGAACGGTCATCCCTCCAGCCTAGGAGCCCGGCGCGACATCGAGGCCGAGGGGGCGGATGCCGCGGCATCCGCCCCCTCGCAGGTCACAGGCGCTGGCCGCCCGACGCCTCGATACGCTGACCCGTGACCCACGCCAGGCGCGGGTCGAGCACGGTCGCGATCGCCCGGCCGACGTCGTCGGGCTCGCCGATGCGGCCGAGCGCCACCGTCGGCAGGATCATGCCGCGGTAGCCCTCGTCGTCACGGATGCCGCCGCCCGCGAAGTCGGTCGCGGTCGCCCCCGGCGCCACCGTGTTGACGGTGATGCCGCGCCGGCCGAGGTCCTTCGCGAGATACAGCGTCCACGTCTCGATGGCGGTCTTCATCGCGGCGTACACCGAATACGCCGAGTTGGCGGGATTGCGGGTGAGGCCGCTGGAGATGTTGACGATGCGGCCGCCGTCGGTGAGCAGAGGCTCGAGCTGCTGCGTGAGCAGCACGACCCCGGTGAAATGCACGGCGACCAGCGCGTCGATCGTCTCGTGCTCGATGCCGCCGAACGGTGTGCTGCCGGCGAACCCGGCGTTGTTCACCAGCCCGTCGAACGTCTCGCGTCCCCAGGTCGCCGAGAGCGTGGCGCGCAGGGTGTCGGCGAACGCGGCGAACGTCTCGGGCGCGGTCGTGTCGAGCTCCAGCGCCACCGCGCGCCGCCCGAGCGCCGCGATGTCGGACACGACGGATGCCGCGTCGCCGGCGCCCGATCGATAGGTGACGACGACGTCGTCGCCGGCGGCCGCGACGGCGAGGGCGGTGGCGCGGCCCAGGCCACGGTAACCGCCGGTGATGAGGATGATTCGTGAATCGGTCATGTCTCGATCGTCGGGCGGGGCGCGGCATCCGGGAAGGACTCGTCGATCGGGGGATCGGCGATCCCTTGCTCGCGCGCCGGGTCGCGGCGACCATGGGGGAGTGGACCGTGAACAGCTGGGCGACTTCCTGCGCCGCCGACGCGAGGCGCTGCAACCCGAGGACGTCGGGCTCGCACGCAGCCCGCGCCGCCGCACGCCGGGGCTGCGTCGTGAAGAGGTAGCCCAGCTCGCGACGATGTCGACCGACTATCTGAACCGGCTCGAGCAGGGCCGCAGCCCCCAGCCGTCGGAGCAGATGCTCACCGCCCTCGCCCGCGCCCTGCGGCTGAGCGACGACGAGCGCGGCCACCTGTTCCGCCTCGCCGGGCACCCCGCGCCCGAGCGCACCGGCGGCA
>NZ_LMPK01000009.1:154812-157509 GCF_001423825.1 Microbacterium sp. Leaf351 | reverse complement strand
CGTGAGCGAGTTCGGTGAGACCCTCGTGCAGACCGCGCCCGCAAAGGCGCTGCTCGGCGACGCGACGGCCCTCACCGGCCTCGCGCGGGTCACCGTCTACCGGTGGTTCGCGCAGCCCGCCTCGCGCGACGTCTACGCCCGCGACGACCACGACGAGCGCGCCCGCGCCTTCGTGGCCGAGCTGCGCAGTGCCTACGTGCGCTACGGCGACGACTCGCTCGCCGGTCGGGTCGTGCGTGCGCTCGACGACGAGAGCCCGGAGTTCCGGGCGCTGTGGGCCGAGCACGAGGTGCGCGAGAAGCATCCCGCCACGAAGCGCTTCGTGCACCCCGAGATCGGCACCTTCACACTCGACTGCCAGACGCTGCTCGACACCGACACCGGACAGCGACTGCTCGTGTTCACGGCGACCCCGGGCACCCCCGACGCCGAGAAGCTGGCGCTGCTCACCGTCATCGGCACGCAGTCGTTCGTCGAGACCCGGTGACTCCGAGTCGCTAGCCGCGTCGGCTCGTCCGCGCGTGCGGCACGAACCGGGGCACGTAGCGGATGAACGCGAGCGCGCCGGCGAGACCGATGAGGCCGACGGCGCCGGTCGCGATCGCGAGGCTGCCGGCCGCGGCGATGATGCTCACGAGCACGGGAGCGGTCGCCCCGCCCGCATCGCTCAGCGTGCGCCACGACCCGAGGAACGGCGCGGGATCCGCGCGCGGTGCGACATCGGCCCCGAGGGTCAGCAGGATGCCGCTCGAGAGCCCGTTGCCGAGCCCCAGCACGATGCCGACGGCGAGGTACCAGCCGAGGCGTCCCGACACGTCGTGGGTGAAGGCGAGCACCAGGAATCCGCCCGCCATGAGCAGCATGGCCGGCAGGGCTGCCCACAACCGCCCGAAGCGGTCCATCACCTGCCCGCTCGCGTAGAACAGGGCGAAGTCGATCGCGCCCGACACGCCCACGACGAGCGCGATGGTGCTGGCGTCCAGCCCGATCGACACGCCCCACAGCGGCAGCACCACCTGGCGGGCGGCGCGCACCGCCGACAGGGATGCCGCGGCCACCCCGAGGCGCGACAGCATGCCGCGGTGGCGCCACATCGTGCGGAACACGCCCTCCCGCTCGAGCGCGACGACCGGCTCCCCTCCCGACGGGGCGACGCGCTCGGGGTCGGGACCGAACAGCACGAGAACGACGAGCACCGCGAGGCATCCGGCGAAGAACCAGAGCGCCGCATGCTCGGTGCCGAAGACCGCGAGGAGCCCGGCGGCGATGAACGGACCGACGAAGATGCCGAGCCGGAAGGAGCCGCCGAGCAGCGACAGCGCCCGCGCACGGAAGTGCAGCGGCACCCGCGTCGTCATGAACGAATGGCGGGCGAGCCCGAACGCAGCCGCGCAGAAGCCGATCACGAACACCGCCGCCGCGAACACCGGCAGGCTCGGCGCGAACACGGTGCCCAGCACGCCCAGCATCGCGACGCCGCCGGCGATCGCCATCGTCACGCGCTCACCGGCGCGGGCGACGAGCCAGCCGGCGGGGAGATTGCCGACGAGCTGCCCCACCACCAGCGCGCTCGCGATGAAACCGGCACCCGCGACATCCGCCCCGAGCTTCGTCGCGATGACCGGCACGAGGGGGATGACCGCGCCCTCGCCGAGGGAGAAGAGGATGGTCGGCCCGTAGATCATGGGTGCGAGTCGGCCCAGCACCAGGCCCGCACGATCATCCATCGCTTCCACGTTAGTCTGGACTGTCATGCTCGAGCTCGATCTGTCCGCCGATATCCAGGCCATCCGCTCCACGTTCGCCGACATCACCGCCGTCGTCGACGTCGATGCGCTGCGCGCCGACATCTCTCGCCTGAGCGAGGAGGCCGGTGCACCCGACCTCTGGGACGACCCCGAGAAGGCGCAGAAGGTGACGAGCGCGCTCAGCCACCGTCAGGCCGACCTCGCCCGCATCGACGCGGTCGCCCGCCGCCTCGACGACCTCGAGGTGCTCGTCGAGCTCGCCAACGAGCTCGAGGACCAGGACTCGGCCGACGAGGCCCGCCGCGAGCTGAAGGACCTCGGCGAGGTCATCAGCCAGCTGGAGGTGCAGACCCTCCTCGACGGTGAGTACGACTCACGGTCGGCGGTCGTCACCATCCGCTCCGGCGCCGGCGGCGACGACGCCACCGACTTCGCCGAGATGCTCATGCGCATGTACCTGCGCTGGGCCGAGCGCCACAAGTACCCCGTCAAGGTGATGGACACCTCCTACGCCGAGGGAGCCGGCATCAAGTCGGCCACCTTTGAGGTCGACGCGCCCTACGCCTACGGCACCCTCTCGGTCGAGGCCGGCACCCACCGTCTCGCGCGCATCAGCCCGTTCGGCGGCGCCGACAAGCGACAGACCAGCTTCGCCGCCGTCGAGGTCATCCCCGTCATGGAGGAGGCCGTCGAGGTCGACGTCCCCGAGGGCGACATCCGCGTCGACGTGTTCCGCTCCTCGGGCCCCGGCGGGCAGTCGGTCAACACCACCGACTCCGCCGTGCGCATCACCCACCTCCCGACCGGCATCGTCGTCTCGATGCAGAACGAGAAGTCGCAGATCCAGAACCGCGCTGCGGCCATGCGCGTGCTGCAGACCCGACTGCTGCTGCTCAAGCGCGAGGAGGAGGCGGCGAAGAAGAAGGAGCTCGCCGGCACCATCACGGCG
>NZ_LMPK01000009.1:151777-154788 GCF_001423825.1 Microbacterium sp. Leaf351 | reverse complement strand
CCCCGCCGTGGTCTTCGACGGCGACCTCGACGGCTTCATCGCCGCCGGAATCCGTTGGCGCAAGCGCAAGGACGACGACGACTGACATCCGGTGAACGGATGTCGCGCCCCCGGGTGTCGCACCCGGATGCCGCGAGAGCCGCGCTTAGGCTGACACAGCCATGATCCGGTTCGAGAACGTCACCAAGCGGTATCGCGGCACCTCCAAGCCCGCCCTCAACGGCGTCGACTTCGAGGTGCAACGCGGCGAGTTCGTCTTCCTCGTGGGGGCGTCGGGATCGGGGAAGTCCTCGTGCCTGCGTCTGATCCTCCGCGAGGACATCCCCAGTCAGGGCCGTGTGGTCGTGCTCGGCAGGGATCTGCGACGGGTGGCGAGCCGCAAGGTCCCCTACTTCCGCCGCAACATCGGCTCGGTGTTCCAGGACTTCCGGCTGCTGCCGACCAAGACCGTCTTCCAGAACGTCGCGTTCAGCCTGCAGGTGATCGGATCCTCACGCGGATTCATCCACCAGGCGGTGCCCGAGGCGCTCGCGCTCGTGGGCCTCGCCGGCAAGGAGAAGCGCCTTCCGCACGAGCTGTCCGGTGGTGAGCAGCAGCGCGTCGCGATCGCCCGCGCCCTCGTGAACCGTCCCCAGGTGCTGCTGGCCGACGAGCCGACCGGAAACCTTGACCCCGCGACATCCGTCGACATCATGCAGCTGCTCGCCCGCATCAACGCGAGCGGAACCACTGTGCTCATGGCGACGCACGAGGCCGCGTTCGTCGACCAGATGCAGCGCCGAGTGATCGAGCTGCGCGGCGGCGAGATGGTGCGCGACGAGCGTCACGGCGGCTATGGCGACACCTCGTCGATCCCGCGACTGCAGCCGCAGCAGGAGCGCGGCGCGGCCGCCGTCGCTGCGTTGACCGAGGTCATCGAGCTGCAGAAGGAGATCGCCGCGGACTCCCAGGCGCCGGTTCCGCCGGTCGCCGCGCAGCCCGCGGTGGCGCCGCAGCCGGCGGCGCCCGCCGCGGCGCCGGTCACCCCGCCGCAGGCGCCCGCTCCGCAGGCCGCGCCGACCGCCGCGTCGGCACCGGCGGCACCCCGCCCCACGGAGGCGGATGATCTTTCGCTCGACGCGCTGGGCGTCGCCGACCGTCTCGGGCTCGAGGGCCCGGGCGAGGAAGTGGGACCCACGCGATGAGGCTCGGACTCGTTCTCGGCGAGGCGTTCGGCGGGCTGCGCCGCAACGCCTCGATGGTGATCTCGGTCATCCTCGTGACCTTCGTGTCGCTGACCTTTGTCGGCGCCGCCATGCTCATGCAGTCGCAGATCGGCAAGCTGCGCTCGTTCTGGGTCGACCGCGCACAGGTCGCCGTCTACATGTGTTCGACAGTGTCCCAGGCGAAGAACTGCGCCCCCGGCACCGCGGCCACCGACGACCAGATCGCCGCCGTGAAGGCGACGCTCGACGGATCGACGCTCGCGCCGCTCATCAAGAACTACACGTTCCAGACGAGTCAGGAGGCCTACCAGAGCGCCATCCAGCAGCTCGGATCGCAGTACGCGTCGGTAATCAGCCCCGACCAGATCAATGCGACGTTCTGGATCAACCTCAAGGACCAGTCGCAGTCCGACGTGCTCGCCGAGCAGTTCTCCTCGACCGCGGGCGTCGAAGAGGTCGCCGATCAGATGCAGTACCTTCAGCCGCTGTTCTCGGCGCTGACGGTCGCGACCTACATCGCCGTCGGCATCGCCGTGCTCATGCTCATCGCCGCGGTGCTGCTGATCTCCACGACGATCCGATTGTCGGCGTTCGCCAGACGTCGGGAGATCGGCATCATGCGTCTCGTGGGAGCGTCGAACCGGTTCATCCAGACCCCCTTCGTGCTCGAGGGCGTGATCTCGGCGGTCATCGGGTCGGCGCTCGCGAGCGTCACGGTGTGGGCGGGCGTGCAGTTCGGCGTCGGCAGCTACCTGCAGCCGAGGGTGACGTTCATCACCTCCTGGGTCACGACGGACGACCTCTGGTACGTCATCCCGGCGATGATCGTGATCGGCGTGGTGCTCGCCGCTCTGTCGGCGGGATTCGCGATCCGGCGGTGGCTTCGCGCCTGATCCCGGCTCCGATAGACTGGGGGGCTCGCGTCGATCGGCGCGAGTATCCCGGAGGAGCAGGTCATGGTCAAGGAACGCGGGGAGAAGGTCGTCGCGACCAATCGTCGCGCGCGCCACGAGTACTCGATCGAGAAGACGTACGAGGCGGGCCTGGTGCTCACCGGCACCGAGGTGAAGTCGCTGCGCCAGGGGCGCGCGAACCTCTCCGACGGGTACGCGTTCATCGAGCGCGGTGAGGCGTTCCTCGACGCGGTGACGATTCCCGAGTACTCACAGGGCACCTGGAACAACCACTCCGCGAAGCGCCTGCGCAAGCTGCTGCTGCACAAGGACGAGATCGTGAAGCTCAGCCATGCGATCTCCGCCGGCGGCTACACGCTTGTGCCGCTCAAGCTCTACTTCTCTGACGGCCGCGCCAAGGTCGAGATCGCGGTCGCGAAGGGCAAGGCCGAGTACGACAAGCGCCAGACGCTGCGCGAGCGCCAGGACCGCCGTGAGGCCGAGCGCGCGATGCGCACCCGCAACCGCCTCGGCGACTGATCCTCAGACCTGGGCGGATGCCTCGGCCACTTCGGCCGCGGCATCCGTGAACGCCTGCTTCGGCACGAACACCAGCAGCACGGCGGCGACGAGCGCGGTGACGCCGCAGACGATCCACACGGTGAGGTATCCCGAGAAGGATGCCGCGGTCTGCCCGCCGCCCTCGGCGCCGAGGCTGCCCTGGAACAGTGCGATGCCGAACGCGCATGACGCGATGGCGCCACCGACGGTCTTCACGGAGTTGGTGAGACCCGTCGCGACGCCGGTCTGGGTGGCCGGCGCAGCGGATGCCGCGGCGGCGGGGAGGGCGGCGACGAGCGCGCCCGATCCGAGTCCCACGACGACCATGTTCATGACGACGCTCGCGTAGGCC
>NZ_LMPK01000009.1:131639-151752 GCF_001423825.1 Microbacterium sp. Leaf351 | reverse complement strand
GACGAGGCGTGAGATCGCAGGGAAGAGGAGCGCGCCGATGATCATGGCGATCAGGTAGATGCCGATGATGAGGCTCGTCTGGAAGCCGGTCGTGCCGAGGCCGAACCCTGCGGCGGCCGGATCGGTGCGCGCGAAGGTCGACAGCGGTGCCTGTGACCCGAGCACGCTCACGCCGAACAGGCCCGCCGTCAGGAACACGGGACCGAGCGCGGGGGAGCGGAACATGCGCACGTCGATGAGCGGGTCGTGATGGCGCAGTTCCCACAGGGCGAACGGCACGACCAGCGCCACGCCGACGAGCGTGACCCCCCACGAGAACAGATCTGTCGGGCCGTTGATGCGCAGCAGGCTCAGCCCGCCCGTGAAGGAGAGCAACGCCAGAGAGATCAGCACGAGTCCGACGGTGTCGAGGCGGCCGCCGGTGGTCTCGGGCGATTCGCGCACACCGAACAGGACGACGAAGAAGCAGGCGACCACCGCGACGGCGGGGATCGCGAGCACCAGCTGCAGGGGCAGCGCGTCCACGAGCGCACCGCCGATGAGTGCGCCGGAGATCGCGCCGATCTCGAGCGCCGCGACGAGCAGGCCGGCCGCACGTGCGGTGAGCACAGCGCGCCCCTCGCGGCCGCGCGTGCGCGACCAGATGAGGGCGATCTCCAGCGGCAGCCAGACCACGTAGAAGCCCTGCAGCGTCCACGCCGCAAGGAAGACCGGGAACGAGTCGGTGAACGGCAGCGCCGCCGACGCGGCTGCGGTCAGTGCGGTCGAGATGAGCAGCATCCGCTTGTGTCCGACCATGTCGCCGAGCTTGGCGAAGGCGGGCACGACCAGCGCCGAGAGCATCAGCTGGGTTCCCTCGAGCCAGTTCACGTCGGCATCGGGAATGGACAGATGCCGGGCGATGTCGGTGAGCATCGGGGTGTAGTAGCCCTGCAGCACGCCGCTCGTGAACTCGACGAAGGCCAGGAATCCGACGACGCCCGCCAGGGCGCCCAAGCTCACGCGCGCAGACATCGCGCTCCTTCCACTGGTCCGGGTGGGTTCACTGTATCGGCGGGTGCGCCGCGCCGTGGGCGTCACACGCGCGCCGCGGTGACGGCGGGGAATGGCAGGGGCGCGGCATCCGTTGTATTCTGAAACGCTCGGATGCCTCGCGCTTCCGATCGCCCGCAAGGGCATGGCAACTCCACAGTGCGACAGCGGCCCCTCACCGAGGGAACATGGGGATGATCGGTTTCGACATCGCCTGCGAATCTGCGAGAAGCGGGCCGAGGATGCAGGGTTATCTCGTGAACGCCCCCTGCGAACCAATAACTGCCAACAAGTCGCAGTCCGACTTCGCCCTCGCTGCCTGAGCAGCGAGCCCGAGTCCGTCAGTCCGTATGTGATTCCGATACGGGTCCTGGCGTCATCTAGGAATCTTGCTTCGTAACCTCGCCTGAGGGTTGCGAGGGACTCTTTCAGGATGAGTCCGTCGACGCAGGTGTCTGTGACAAGCGTCGGGACTGAGAACACGTCTGCACAGACTGTGCCCGGAGAAGGCGCAGAGACCCAGCGATGGACGGGGGTTCGATTCCCCCCATCTCCACCATCGCCGCTGTCGCACTGGGAGTGGCCGCCACTCAGAGGTCTATGATCGCCGCGTGCAGCTGGTAGTCGCGTGCCCGCACCATGTGGTCGGCCATGAGCCGTTGCGCGGCCTGTGCGTCGCCCTGCAGCACCGCGTCGAGGATCGCCAGATGCTCGGCCTGGGATTGTTGTGTGCCGGCGATCGACCGCGGCCACGGACGCTCGTGCAGCAGGATCATGATCTCGGCGCGCTCGACGAAGTCGACGAGCGCGGGATTGTGCGACGCCTCGATGAGTGTGCGGTGCCACGCGCGGTGGTGCTCGGCCGCTTCCTCGTCGGTCGCCTGGTCCGCGCGGCGCAGCAGCTCGACCATGCGCCCGCGTTCCAGAGGCGTGGCGCGATCGGCGGCGAGAGCGGCTGCCGACGACTCGAGCGCGATGCGGATGTCGAAGTAGTCGAGCACCTCCTGCGTCGACCGCGTGCGCACACGGTAGCCGCGCGCCTCGCGCACGAGGATGCCGTCGCGCTCGAGCATCGCCAGCGCCTCGCGGATCGGCGTGCGCGAGGTGCCGAGCTCATCGGTGAGCGCGCTTTCGTAGAGCCGGGTGTCGGCGCCGATCTCCCCGCTCAGGATGAGGGCGCGCAGTGTCGCGTGGTGATCGACCGCGGCGGTCGACCTCCGGGTCTTGGTCGTCACGTGGTGCCCCCTGCTGCCGTGCGGCGTGTGTGCGGATCGTATCAGCGCCCTCGTCGGCGCCGACAAGTGGTCAGAGCGCGATGCGCCAGTGCGGGTGATCGGCCTTCAGGGCCGGCTCGCCGTCGCCGAACAGGGCCTCGCGAAGGGTGCGCGCGCCGTGCTCCCGCTCGGGCAGAACGCCGCGGCGGCGCAACTCCGGCACGACGTATCGGATGATGTCGTCGAATGTGCCGGGACGCACCGCGTAGGCGAGGTTGAAGCCGTCGAGGTCCGCGACCTCCGCCCAGCGCTCGAGCTCGTCGGCGACCGTCGCCCCCGAGCCGACGATGGTCGGTCCCATCCCACCCACGGCCATGTACTCCGCGACCTCACGCAAGGTCCAGGTGCGGTCCGGGTCGGCCGATGCGAAGAACTTCGCCGAGAACTGCGCGCCGTTGGAGGCGATGTCGGTGAGCGGGATGTCGGGGTCGAGGTCCGCGACATCCACTCCGACCGGCCCCGCGAACTGCACCATCGCGCCGCCGTAGTCGGCGTAGCGCTGCAGGTCGGCGAACTTGGCCCGGGCGATCTCGTCGGTCTCGCCGGTCACGATCGTCGCAACCGCGAGCACCCGCACCGATTCGCGTGCGCGCCCGGCCGCCTCGGCGGCGGCGCGCACGTTCGCAACGATCGGGGCCAGCACCTCGGGGCGGGTGCCGTGCACGAAGACGCCCTCGGCGTGCTCCGCCGCGAACCGCTGCCCGCGCGACGACGATCCCGCCTGGAAGAGCACCGGGGTGCGCTGCGGCGACGGCTCCGCGAGGAACTCGTCGGGCACCGAGAAGTAGCGGCCCTCGTGACCGATCGGCCGTACGAGCTCGGGGTCGACGTAGACGCCGCGCTCCTTGTCGACGACGGCCGCGTCGGCATCCCACGACAGCTCCCACAGCTTGTGCGTCACTTCCAGGAACTCGTCGCCGAGGTCGTAGCGCTCGTCGTGCGCCAGCTGTTCGCCGCGCCCGAGATTGCGCGCCGCGCTGTCGAGGTACGACGTCACGATGTTCCAGCCGACCCGCCCGCCGCTGAGGTGGTCGAGGCTCGCGAGGCTGCGCGCGAACGTGTAGGGGTGCGTGTAGCTCACCGAGGATGTCACCGCGAAACCGAGGCGCTCCGTCACCGCCGCCATCGCCGACACGAGCGTCAGCGGGTCGCCGATCGGCACCTGGCTGGCCGTGCGGAGGGCTTCGTCGGGGCCGCCCTTGTAGACGTCGAGCACGCCGAGCACATCGGCGAGGAAGATCGCGTCGAAGCCCGCTGCCTCGAGATCTCGGGCCAATCGGGTCCAGTACGTCAGTGAGCGGTACGCCCGCGAGTCGTCCTGCGGGTGCTGCCACAGGCCAGAGGCGATGTTGCCGGGCGAGAAGTTCTCGAACGCGTTGAGGTGCAGTCGGCGAGGCATGCGTCTCCTTGTCAGACGGCCGCAGGAAGCGCGGCGAGCTCGGTGGCGGCCGCGGCGAGGTCCACGCGGACCCCTTCTGCGGTCACGGCGAGGGCGAGGGAGGTCAGATCGGCGGCGATCGTGGCGAAGCCGGCGCGAGGACCGGTGTGGTTCAGACGCAGGTGGCCGGCGGGCACGTCGCCTACCCCCGCGGTGATGCCGGAGCCGCGGGCGGACGTCGCGCGCAGCACGCGGGAGCGGTCGGTGCCGTCGGGGAGCAGGATGCCGGTCATGAGGCCGGAAGCCTCCTCGACGCCGCGGGCCCACGGCTGCAGTCCGAGCGCGGTGACGGCGCGGAACGTGGCCTCGGCCGCCGCGCGGTGCCGCGCCACGAGTGAGGCGTGGCCCTCCAGCTCGACGCGGGTGATCGCGGCATCCAGCGCCCACAGCTCGAGCGAGGGGGCGGTGCCGGGGATGCGGGTGCGGTCGGTGGTGAGCCAGTCCCGCTGCAGGTCGAGCAGCGAGACGGCCGAGAGGGCCGCGGTGGGAGTGGTGCGTCGAAGTGCGTTCCAACCCGCGGGGCTCACGGTGATCGTCGAGATCGCCGAGGGGCCGGACCATCCCTTCTGCGGGCCTGCGACCAGGATGTCGATGCCGTCGGACGTCACGTCGACCGGCTCGGCGCCGACCGAGGCGACGGCGTCGACGACGGTGAGGGCGCCGGCTGCGCGGGCGAGGGACAGCAGCGTGGAGAGCGGGTTGACGATGGCGGTCGCGCCCTCTCCGTGCACGAGGCTGACGACAGTGAACGCCTCCTGCGCGAGGGCCGCGGCGACGCGTTCCGTCTCGATCGCGCCGCCCGCCACGAGTGGGGCGAGTGTCGTCACCTCGGCGCCGCTCTGCGCCAGCCACTCGCCGAAGAGGCCGCCGTAGTGGCTCGTCACGATGTTCAGGACGCGCTGCCCGGCGTGTCCGACCTCGCGGGCGACGGCTTCGAGCGCGACGATGGCCTCGCCCGGAACGATGACGGTGTCGTGCACGTCTGACGCGCCCACCAGTGCACCGATGCGGTCGCTGAGCAGTGCGTAGCGTGCGGCGGGGAACGCGGGAACGTCCCAGAGCGGATGCCACGGCGCGGCCAGTGCTGTTGTCATTCGTGCGTCCTTCCGCGGCGTCGCCTCGGTGATCGGGCGTCCCGTGACGAAGTGTTTCTCGTCGTCAACAATGTATACACGCGTGCGCATTACGCTTCCCCAGGGTTACCGCACATGACTTCCGCGCCACCGAACACCCATCCCGGCGCGCACCAGAGAAGAGGACATCCATGGCACTTCGTGTCGCACGTTGGGGAGGGATCGCCGCCGCCGGTATCGTCGCGGCCCTGGCTCTCTCCGCCTGCTCCGGGTCGGCCGCCTCGGCCCCCACGAGCGCATCGCCGGTCGCCGGCGGCTCCATCACGATCGCGCGGCTCGGTGCGGAGGTGACGAACCTCGACCCGGTGCCCGACACGCTGACCAGCAACAACGCGTACACGCTGGACAAGATCTTCGACACGCTCGTCATCCAGGACGACAAGGGCGGCATCCAGCCCCGTTTGGCCCAGTCGTACACGACATCCTCGGATGGACTCACCTGGACCTTCACGCTGCACCCCGACCTCACGTTCTCGGACGGCAGCGCCCTCACGTCGGCGGACGTCGTCTACTCGATCAAGCGCCATCTGTCGAAGGGCGGTGCGCTGCCGCTGTCGGCGCCCATCACCGACGTGACCGCCCCCGACGCCGGCACCGTCGTCGTCACGCTCTCGAAGCCGTTCTCGCCGCTGCTCGCCGAGCTGTCGACGTTCTCGTCGGGGATCGTGCCGAACAACCTCAAGGGCGAGTCGGAGGCGACGTTCTTCGCGAACCCGGTCGCCAGCGGCCCGTTCACCGTCGGCACCTGGGACAAGACGGGTGGGTCGATCACGCTCGTCAAGAACACCCACTACTGGCAGCCCGGCAAGCCGTACCTCGACTCGGTGACCTACCTGGTCGCCGGTGACGACGCCCAGCTCGCGTCGCTCGTGAAGTCGGGCCAGGCACAGATCTCCGAGGGCATCGCCCCGGCGAGCGTGGCGGACCTGAGCTCCGACACCGCCGTGACGCTGCAGAGCATCTCGAGCTGGAACCAGGACGAGATCTTCTTCAACACGGCCGCGGCGCCCTTCAGCGACCGCAATGCGCGACGTGCGGTGGCGCAGGCCATCGACCGCGCGGCGCTCGCGAAGAACACGACCTTCGGCACCGCGACGACCGGCACGACCTACATCCCGAGCACGGTGAAGTACTCCGACCAGTCGGCGACGATCCTCCCGTTCGACATCGACCAGGCCACGAAGGATGTCGCGCAGGCGAACCCCGTTCCGACGACCGCGACGCTGCTCGTCGAGAGCGGATCGCAGTCGCGCGACCAGCAGGCGCAGATCATCCAGTCGCAGCTGGCGAAGATCGGCATCACTGTGAAGATCGACTCGGTGGACAGCGCGACCTTCTGGACGCAGTTCCCCGCGGGCAACTACCAGTTCGCCCTGACGACGGTGATCGCCGACACGTCCGATCCCGACAACGTGACGACTTGGCAGGTCGACGCGAAGGGCCCGTCGAAGGCGTTCTTCACCGGCTACGACAACACGCAGGTCAACGACCTCGCCGAGCAGGGTCGCACGACCCCGGACGGCGACGCGCGCAAGGCGATCTACGCCCAGCTGCAGGAGATCGTGGCGCAGGACGTGCCGAACCTGTCGCTCGACTACACGGCGCAGATCACGGCGACCGCCAGCTCCATCAACGGCCTCGTGGTCGTGCCCAACGGCACCTCGCTCCTCGACGGAGTGTGGATCGCCAAGTGAGATACGGTGGGGCGGCTCGAACGGTCGCCCCACCGTTCCCCCGAGGAGAACCGTGATCCTACGCATCATCGGCGTCGCCGCCCGCGGCCTCGCCGTGGCGGTCGGCGTCGTCCTCGCCTCGTTCGCGCTCATCCTGGTCATCCCCGGTGACCCGGTGAGCGCGCTGCTCGGCGCCCACGTCACACCGGCGGCGGCGGGGACACTGCGCACCGCCCTCGGGCTGGACCAGCCCTGGTGGGTGCGGCTCGGCGACTACGTCGTCGGGGTGTTGCACGGAGACCTCGGCACGTCGCTGTCACTCGGGGTGCCGGTCGCTCCGCTCGTCATCGGTCGCGCCGGCCCCACGGTGCTGCTCGCCGGCATCGCGCTCGTCCTGGCCCTCGCGTCGGCTCTGCTGCTCGCGGTGGCGGCCACCCGACGCCCCGGCGGAGCGATCGACCATGGGGTTCGGCTGCTCACCACGGCCGGCATCGCCGTGCCGGGTTTCTGGTTCGGTCTGGTGCTCATCCTGATCTTCGCGGTGAACCTCCGTGTGCTCCCGGCCGGCGGGCTCGGGCGCTCACCGGCGGAGTTCGCGGCATCCCTGGTTCTCCCGGTCATCGTCGCGGCCGCGGCGATCGTGCCCGTGCTCACCCGGAGTCTGCGCACCGAGATGCTCGACACGAAGGACGCCGACTTCATGGTCTCCGCCCGCGCGGTCGGCTTCTCGCCCGCCTTCATCACCTGGCGCCGGCTCATCCCGAACTCGCTGCTGCCGATGATCGCTCTCGCGGGCACGAACTTCGCCGTGCTGCTCGGCGGCACGTTCATCGTCGAGCGGGTGTTCTCCATCAACGGCGTCGGCTCACTCCTGTTCGACGCGATCTCGGCCCGCGACGCCCCGCTCATCCAGGGAATCGTGCTGTTGACCGGGCTCGTGGTCGTGGTCGTGACGACGCTGACCGACATCGTCGTGCGTCTCGTCGACCCTCGGGTGCGCCGCGCGAGGAGCACCCGATGAGCGCCGAGGCGGGGATCGCCACCCCGACCCGTCGACGGGAGTCCGTGTGGCGGCAGCCCGCCCTCGTCGTGGGGCTGGTGATGATCGGCGTGATGGTGCTGATCGCCGTGGCCGCACCGCTGCTGACCCCGTACGACCCGAACGCTCAGGACCTCTCCGCGGGGTTCCTTCCGCCGGGGGGTGCGCATCCACTCGGCACCGATCAGCTGGGCCGCGACATCTGGGCGCGCATCGCATACGGGGCGGCGACCGATGTGCGCATCGGCGTGTTCGGCATCCTCCTGCCGGCGACGATCGGATCGGTGCTCGGTCTCGTCGCGGGCTATTTCGGCGGCGTGGCGGATGCGATCATCGGCTACCTCGTGGACGTCGTGCTGACGTTCCCCTTCTACATCCTCGCTCTCGCCCTCGTCGTCTTCCTCGGCCCGGGCGAGCTCTCGATCTACGTCGCCCTCGCCGCGGTCGCGTGGGTGCACTACGCGCGACTCACCCGCAGTGTGACCCTCGGTCTGCGTCAACGGCCCTGGGTCGAGGCGGCGCGCGCCGGCGGGCTCGGTCACGGACGCGTGATCTTCCGGCACATCCTGCCGAACCTCTGGAACCAGATCGTCACCCTCGCCCTCTCCGAGGTCGTCTTCGTGATCCTCGCGGTCGTGACGCTGAGCTATCTGGGTCTCGGCGTGCAGGCACCGACGGCCGAATGGGGGCGCATGATCTCGGACGGCCGGCAGTTCCTGACCACGAACTGGTGGGTGTCGGTGTTCCCGGGGCTCGCTGTCTTCTGGACGGGTCTCGGCTTCGCGCTGCTCGCCGACGGCTATGCGGACTACCGACGGGTGCGACTGTGAGCGCGGGGCTCGAGCTGTCGGGGCTGCGTCTGGTCGAGAGGGGAGGCGCGCCCCTCGTCGAGGTCGCCGAGCTGCGGGTCGCGCCGGGCGAGAGCCTGGGCATCGTGGGGGAGTCCGGCTCGGGCAAGAGCCTGCTGCTGCGCTCGCTCATCGGCCTGCTGCCCGACGGTGTGCGCCGCGCGGCGGGTGAGGTGCGTCTGGACGGTGCACCGGTACACGGCCACGCCGACGTGCGCGGCCAGATCGGCCTGGTGCTGCAGGACCCCGGCTCGGCGCTCGACCCGGTTCGGCGCGTGGGCGCGCAGATCGCCGACGTGCGGCGCGCCGTGCGCGGGCTTCCGAGGGCGGTCGCGGCATCCGATGCCGTCGCCCTGCTCGACCGGGTCGGCATACGGGATGCCGCGGCCACCGCGCGTCTCTACCCGCACGAGCTGTCGGGCGGGATGCGTCAGCGTGCCGCGATCGCTGTGGCGCTCGCGGCGGAGCCGCGTTTCCTGCTGTGCGACGAGCCGACGACCGCGCTGGATGTGACCGTGCAGCAGCGTGTGCTCGACCTGCTGTCGTCGCTGCGGGCCGAGGGGCTCGGGCTCGTGTTCGTCTCCCACGACCTGCCCGTGGTCGCGCAGGTGAGCGAGCGCATCATGGTGATGCGGCACGGCCAGGTGATCGAGTCCGGCGTGACCGACGAGGTCATCGCGGCGCCCGCATCGGACTATTTCTCCGAGCTCATCGCCGAGGCCCGCGCACTGGAAGGAGGCTCTGATGGCTGAGCTGGTGCTCGACGGCCTCCAGGTCGCCTACCGCGGCCGAACGGTCGTGCACGGCGTCGACGCGGTGTTGCGTCCGAGCCGCATCGTCGGGCTGATCGGCGAGAGCGGATCGGGGAAGACGTCGATCGGTCGCGTCGTGGCCGGGCTGCAGCCCGCGTCGGCCGGGCGTCTGGTGTGGCGTGAGGATGCCCCCGGGGGCACCGCATCCGATCGTCGACGTGCTCGCACCCGGGTGCAGATGGTGTTCCAGGATCCCTCACTGGCACTCAACCCGCTGCGCACGATCGACAGCGTGCTGCGGGAGCTGCTGCGGCGCACCCGCCCCCGGCGATCCGCCGCGGAGCGGGAGACGGCGCTCAATGATCTGCTCGAGTCGGTCGCGCTGACCCCCGAGCTCGCCCGCCGCCGCCCCGGCCACCTCTCAGGCGGACAGCGTCAGCGCGCCGCTATCGCCCGCGCGCTCGCGGTGGATCCCGAGGTGCTCGTCGCCGACGAGCCGACGTCGGCGCTGGATGTCTCGGTGCAGGCCGAGATCCTCGAGCTGCTGGACGAGCTCGCCCGACGCCAGGGACTCGCGATCGTGCTCATCACGCACGACCTGCGCGTCGTCGAGCGGCTGGCAGACGAGGTCATCGTGCTCGAGCAGGGCCGCGTGCAGGAGCAGGGCGCCGTGGCCGACGTGCTGCGGCGCCCGACGTCCGCCTACACCCGAGCGCTCATCGACGCGGTCCCGCGGCTCGACGGCGGCGCGCACCGCTGAGGCGACGTGGCGCACAGGTCAGCGAGGTGCGCGTGAGTGACTCGGGTCGACGCCGGAGGCCGCAGCCGGATCGCCCGGGTCAGGTCCCGATGCCGGAACGGAAGACGCGTGTGACGGTGGGCGCGCCGGGGGCATCCAGTCCGCGCAGCGCGACCGCATCGAAGACGCCGCCGACACTGAGCACTCCCGCGGAGGGGTCGCCTTCGACGAGAGTCGCGCCCGCCCGCGTGGCGGCGACCAGCACCTCGGCGGCCGACAGGCCCACCGCGCGCAGTGCGGCGAGCTCCTCCGCGATGCGGCCGTGCTGCTGCGGCGTGCCGAAGTCCGTGCCGACGGCGACCGTCGCCCGCGCGTCGAGGGCGTCGCCCACGGCCCGGGGATGCGCCTCGACGACCGCCTCGGCCCGCGCGCGCAACGGCGCCGGCAGGTCGACGGGGGAGGCGGCATCCGTCAGCAGCTGGTAGATGCGCAGGGTCGGCACGATCGTGACGCCCGACGCGGCGGCGGTATGGGCCTGAGCCGGCGTGAGGAAGATCGCGTGCTCGATCGAGGCGACCCCCGCGTCGAGGGCGTCGTCGATGGCCGCGCCGCCCCAGGCGTGCACCATGACGCGCAGCCCGTGCGCGGCGGCCTCCTCGGTCGCCGCGCGTACCGTCTCGCGCGAGAACCGGGGGACGAGCTCGAGGGCATCGGCGTCGCCCAGGCCGCCCGTCGCGGCGAGCTTGACCCAGTCGGCGCCGTCGTCGGCCAGCGCGGCGACGACCCGCCGCATCGCGTCAGCGGTCGGCGCGTCGGTCGCCGTGATGATGCGGTGGCTGAGCGACAGCCTCGGAGCCGATGCCGGGTCGGATGCCGCGCGACGCCGCAGCGTCTCGTCGGCACCGCCCGCATCGCGCAGCAGGGTGACGCCGGAGCGGAGCGTGCGGGTCAGGGCGTCGGACACCAGAGCTTCAGTGCGGACCGAGTCGATGTCCGCCCGCTCGCTGTCGTGGAACGCCGCCCACGCGATGTGGCAGTGGGCGTCGACGAGCCCCGGTGCGAGCACCTCGTCGACGAGACGCACCACGCGCCCGGCGGGTGGCGCATCCACCGTCGCACCGAACGCGGCGATCCGCCCGTCGATGACCCGGACCCCTGGGTTCGGCACGATCGTGCCGTGCGCGTCGAGCAGTCGCCCGCCGACGATCAGAAGCGGTGCCGCCGGGTCGACGAGATCGACCACCGGCTCGGAGGAGGGGGCGTCGTCGGCAGTGCTGTGCATCTCGCCGCCAGCCTACGGCCGCGCGCGGGCCGTCATCGTGCCGTTCGGCATGATTTCCTCGACTAGCGTGGACACCGTGGGAGCGGGGTGGGTGCGTCGCGTGCTGGTCGTGGAGGACCAGGCGGCGCTGCGCACGCTCGCGTGCGAGCTGCTCACCCGCAACGGCTGGGATGCGACCGGCGCGGCATCCGCCGATGAGGCCATGCGACTGTTCGCCGAGGTCGATCCCGACGCCCTCGTGACCGACATCGACCTGGGCAGTCGTCCCAACGGCATCGACCTCGCCCAGACGCTCCACCGACTCGCTCCGCACCTCGGCATCGTCTTCCTCTCGAGCTACCCGCGCGCCGCCGCGGGCGCCGAGCCGCTCGGAGTGGCGGGTGCCGTGTTCGTCAGCAAAGACGCGCTCACCTCGCCCGCGGTGCTCTTCGAGGCGCTCGAGACGGCGCTGTCGACCCACCCGTCACCGGCGCCGACCGTCGCAGCGCCCGTCGCCGACAAGCTCGGTACCCTCACGCGGCACCAGATCGACGTGCTCGCGATGATCGCGCGCGGCTGGTCGAACGAGCAGATCGCCGAGGCATCCGGAGCAACGGTCCGCGCCGTCGAACGGTCGATCAGCCGCATCTTCGAGCGGATGCGCCTCACCGGCGATCCTGCTGTGAATCCCCGCGTCGCCGCGGCTGCCGCCTACATCTCCGCCTTCGGACCCGTGCGATGAGACGACTGGCGTCGGCCGTCGTCCACGTGGTCGGCGGCGGCGCCTACGTCTCGATCTGGACGCTCGCGGTCGCCGTCGCGCTCTCGCTCACCGTCGTGAGCCCCGCCGGCGACCTGTCGCCGGATGAGGCGTTCGACGGGTTCGTCGTGTCGCTCATCGGCGCGCTGGTCTTCGGCCTCCTGCTCGGGCTCGTCGCCGTCCTCGAACGGAACATCCCGACGCCACGGGGTCGTGCTACCGCCGTGCTCGCCGGCGTGGCCGTCGCTGCCGCCGCGCGACCGCTCGTGCAGGACGCGGCGCTGCGTGCCGCGGGATTCCCGGGCGACTCGGTCGAGGTTCTCGCGTTCCGCGTCGCCACGAACCTCATCGTGTGGCTCGTGACGCTGTCCGTCACGGCGCTCGTCGTCGACGCGATCCGTTCCCGCCGGCGCGTCAACGCGCTGCTTCGCTCGGTGCGGGCCGAGCTCGCAGCAGCGCAGCAGAGCACGGAGGCCTACGATCGTGCGGCCCGGGCGCTCGTCGTGCGCGTCGTCGACGACGCCCGCACGCGCCTCGCCCAATGGAACGACCCGCCCACTGTCGAGCAGGTGCGCGCCTTCGCAGCCGACGCAGCCCGCGCGGAAAGTCATGAACTGGCCGATCTCGCGGCGGCCGAGCCGCCCCGGATGCCCGGTGAGCTCGACGTGCGTCGCGCGCGACTGTTCGGCCTGCGCCTGCCGCCGGTCGGCCTCGTCGGCCTCGTCTACCTGGTCTTCATGCTTCCCTATGCAGTGCGGGCGGCGACCCCTGCGGTACTCGTGATCGGCGCCGTGTTCCTCGTGATCGGATCGCTCGCCACCGACTACCTGCCCCGCCGCCTGTCGGTGCTCAGTGGCGGCAGAGCGCGCGCCGGAGTCTTCCTCGGAGTCTCCGTCCTCACCGGCTTCGCGCTGTCGCTCGCCTCTGTGCTCGGTGGACTGACCGGCATACGGGTGCTGATCCCCGCCCTCGCGTTCCCGTTGATCGCGTTCGCGTTCGCGATGCTCGCCGCCGTCGTGCACGCGCTGCAGGTCGAGCAGCGCCGCCTCTCCCACGCCGTGGCCTCCCAGCAGCGGGCGCTGCGCCGCGGCACCGCCCCCGCTCGGGCGGCGTTGACGGATGCCGCCCAGATCCTCCATCGCGACGTGCAGGCCCGCTGCGTGCTGCAGCTGCAGACGCCGAGCGCAGGCATCGCGGCCGACATCGACGAGCTGCTCGCGCAGGCCGCCGACGTGTTCGCGCGCCCGGCGCCGCCCGTCGGGGCGGAGGCCGTCGACCAGGTCATCGCCACCTGGGCGCACGTGATCGCCGTCGACGTGCGCATCGACGACGACGCCCGCGCCGCGCTCGACGGCGATGGCACGCTCGCGCGGGACGCCTACGACATCGTCGCCGAAGGGCTTCTCAACGCGGTCAAGCACGCCGACGCACGCCGGGTGGGGGTGAGCGTCGACCTCACATCCACGGGTGCCGGGCGGATGCTGCGTCTCGCCGTGCGCTGCGAGGGCATCCTGCCGCGGGGGGCCGCGCTGCGCCCGGCATCCCACGTGCGCTCCCTCGGCGCCGAGCTCGTGCAGGTGGCAGACAGCGTGGTGCTGCGGGCGCTTCTCGTGGTCGATCCGGGCGGATCGCGGCATCCTGTCGTGTCAGCCGTACATCCCGCCTGAGCGCTCGGAGAGGGCGGATAGCTTCGGGCTATCGCACCCCAGACCAACGCTCAAGGAGACCCCGTCATGTTGGACGCCACCACCATCACCGCCCCCGCCGGAACCTTCCGCGGCGCCACCGCCGCGAACGTCACGTCGTGGCGGGGCATCCGCTACGCGGAGGCGCCGATCGGCCCGCTGCGCTGGCGCGACCCGGTGCCGGCCGCCCCGGTCGAGGGCGTCGTGGACGCGCTCGCCTACGGCCCGGTCTGCCCGCAGCCGGTGAACCCGTCGATCCCCCTCGGCACCGACATCGTGCAGAGCGAGGACTGCCTCTCGCTCAACGTGTGGGCGCCCGCCGACGCTGCCGGCCCGCTGCCGGTGATGGTCTGGCTGCACGGCGGTGCGTACACGTTCGGTTCGTCGAGCCAGCCGCTGTTCGACGCGACGTCGATCGTGACGAGCGGCCAGGTCGTGATCGTGACGGTGAACTACCGTATCGGCGCGCTCGGCTTCCTCGACCTCAGCGAACTGCTGCCCGAGGGCGGCTTCGACCGCAATCTCGCCCTCAAGGACGTGCTGACGGCCCTCCGCTGGGTGCAGACGAACATCTCCGCCTTCGGCGGTGACGCGTCCCGCGTGACCGTGTTCGGCGAGTCCGCGGGGGGCGGCCTCGTCACCACGCTCCTTGCCGTGCCGTCCGCCGAGGGTCTCTTCCACCGCGCGATCGCCCAGTCGTCGCCGGCATCGAGCATGTACGGTCCGGGACGCGCCCGTGCCGTCGCGGAGCGCTTCGTCACCGAGGCGGGCCTCGACGGTGCCGCAGTGACGGCACTGCGCGAGCTGCCCGTCGAGGAAGTCGTGCGGGTCGGCCAGGCCGTCTACGCCGCCGTCCCCTCGACCGACCCGGGCACACTCGCCTTCGCCCCGATCGTCGACGGCGACCTGCTGCCCGAGGCTCCCGTCGACGCGCTCAGCGAGGGCCGCGGCATCCCGGTTCCGCTCATCATCGGGACGAACAAGGACGAGGCGTCGCTGTTCAAGTTCATGAAGTCGCCGCTGATCCCGATCACGGACGACCGCATCCAGCAGATGTTCACGGACATGGCCGCCGATGACCCGTCCATCGACATGCCGCCGATCGAGCAGGTGCGCGGAGCCTACGAGCACGCCCGCCAGGGCGCGATCGGTCTCGGCATCGCCCGCGACATCGGCTTCCGCATGCCGACGCTGTGGGTGGCCGAAGGTCACAGCCGCGTGGCACCGACCTACCTCTACCGCTTCGACCACAGTGCGCCCTTCCTGCGCCTGATCGGTCTCGGCGCGACACACGCGACCGAGCTGCCCTACCTGTGGGGCAACCTCACGAGCGGCCCGAAGGACCCGACGTTCAAGCTCGGCGGCAAGCGCGCCGCGATCGAGATCTCGCAGCGCATGCAGGAGCGGTGGACCCGGTTCGCCTACGGCCAGGAGCCCACGGCCGACGGTGCGGTCGACTGGCCGCGCTACGATGCCGCCGCGCGCGACACCCTCGTGATCGAGCACACCGACTCGGTCGTTCCCGACCTGGACGCGGCCCTGCGCAGCGCCTGGGGCGACGAGGTGCTCTCGTTCAGCTGACCTGCGACACCACCGGCCGCCGCACCCGCGCGACCACCGCGACGACACCCTCGCCTGCGGCGGAGAGCACGAGTGCGGCGGCCGCGGCCGCGGTGACGATGAGGAATCCGGATGCCGCGCCCTGCGCGTCTATCCATGCCCCCGCGATCATCGACCCGAGCGGGATGCCGATGCCCGAGCCGATCGAGGGATAGGCGAGCAGCTCCGTGACGCGGTCGCGATCGACACGCGACTCCAGCAGGGCGAAGCCGGCGACCAGGAGCGGACCGACAAGCAGCCCGAACAGCAGCACGACCCCGATCAGCACGAGCCCCCGGGCGGCCAGCGGCAGCATGACGGCCGCGGCCGCCACCAGCGCGGTGAGCGCGAGCCACCGGGCCCGTGCCGACGGGCGCAGCGTCAACGCGCCGTAGACGATCGCACCGACGGTGTTGCCGAGGGCGAACGCCGCCATCAGTACGCCCGTGAGCCATGCGCCGCCGAGCTCGGCGGCCCATGCGACGGCAGTGATGTCGAACGCGCCGAACATCGCGCCGACGCCGATCCAGGCGACGACGAGCGGCAGGATGCCGAGGGGCGGCACGAGACGCGCGCTGCGCTCCCGGCCGCGCGGGATGGGCTGTGAGCGGGTGAGAACGCCGAGCCAGGCGAGTCCGACGGCACCGATGACGACGATCACCGCCAGGCCCGACGCGGGAGCCGCGGCGACCGCGATCACCGTCACGAGCGGCGGCGCGAGCACGTAGAGGATCTCGTCGACGATCGTCTCGATGGCGAATCCGCTCTGTCGATCGTCTCCGGCCAGGAGCGCGGTCCACCGCGCACGCACCGCGGGACCGACATCGAGGCAGCACACCCCGGCGATCGCCGCGAGCCCGAACCACGTCCACACCGGCCACCGCCACAGCACCGCGCCGGTGAGGAGGGCGGTGGACACGATCAGAGCCGCCGCGGACGCCAGCAGGGGCAGGCGCTGTCCCACGCGATCCATCGCGCGCGCCCACACGGGTCCCGCGAGCGACAGCCCGACGACGAACGTCGCGGCGATCGCACCGCCGAGCGCGTAGCTTCCGCTCGCGCCCGACACGAGCAGGATCGCGCCGAGCGAGAGCGCTCCCCGGGGAAAGCGGGCGAGCAGCCCCGCGAGGGAGAACCACGGAGCGCCGGGGGCGATGAGCGCACGGCGATAGCGATCGAGGTCGATTGCGGTCATGACGACCCGGCCTGTTCTGGCCGGTCGAACTCGGGAGACTCCCTCGGGACAATCGCCGGCGTCGTCAGTCTAGGCACGCGCGCGAGGCCGTCGAGCGGGCGGGGAGGCGGCGGCATCCGGGTTTTCGATCAGGGTTACAGCGGCGACACATGAGCGAAACACCCGATCCCTAACTTGAGCGTTGTTGAGCGCATCAACATTCGCCCCGAAGACGCGGCGTCGCCACCCCTCGAGCGAAAGCGAGTCCGTCGTGACCACGGTCGCACCTCCCACCGGCTCCACCCCCCTCCCGCAGACCCGGGATCTCGTGTCGTTCACCGACGTCGAGATGAAGTTCCCCAACGGCACCGTCGCCCTCCACGGTGTCGACCTCTCCGTGCGCACCGGCGAGTTCCTCACCGTCGTCGGACCCTCCGGCTGCGGCAAATCGACGCTGCTGCGAATCGCCTCCGGACTCGAGACCGCCAGCCGCGGCACCGTCGACGTCAGCACCGACCGCATCGGCTACGTCTTCCAGGACGCCACCCTCCTCGCGTGGCGCAACGTGCAGCAGAACGTGGAGCTGCTCGCCGAGCTGAACAACCAGCCCATCCGCGTCCGCCGCCCCAAGGCTGATGCCGCGATCGACCTCGTCGGCCTCAAGGGGTTCGAGAAGCACCTGCCCAAGCAGCTCTCCGGCGGCATGCGGATGCGCGCTTCGCTCGCACGCTCGCTCACCCTCGATCCCGAGCTCTTCCTCTTCGACGAGCCGTTCGGTGCACTCGACGAGATCACCCGCGAGCGCCTGAACGACGAGCTCATCCAGCTGTTCATCGCCAAGGGCTTCGCGGGGATGTTCATCACCCACTCGGTGTCCGAGGCCGTGTACCTCTCCACGAAGGTGATCGTCATGTCGGGCCGGCCCGGCACCATCGTGAAGAGCTTCGATGTGCCGTTCGCCATGGCCGACCGCAACCCCGACATCCGATACACCCCCGACTTCGCCGAGCTCGTCGGCGAGGTGTCGCACGCGCTCCGAGAAGGGCACCGCTGATGTCCACGCCGTCCACCGAGACCTCCGCCGTGACCCCCGAGGCAGCAGTCGAGCCCGCGGTCGCCGCCGCGCACCTCGATTCCGCCGTCGAACCCGCCACCGTCGGCCCCAGCCGCAAGGCGAAGCGCACGTTCGGTCAGAAGGTCAGGCGCACGATCCTGACCCTGCTCCCGCCGCTCGGCGTGTTCGTGCTCGTGATCGCCGGGTGGTACCTCCTCAACGCCATGCAGACGCCCCAGCGGCGATTCCTCCTGCCGACGCCGGGGGAGGTGTTCGTGATGGCCTTCGACCCGTCGGTGTCGGCGGACATCATCACCGGGCTCGCCCGCACCACCGGCGTGGCGATCGTGGGACTGCTCATCGCCTCGGCGCTCGGCATCGCATGGGCTACCTGCATGGCCTTGTGGAAGTGGGTCTACAACTCGACCTACCCCTACGCCGTGGTGCTGCAGACGATCCCGATCCTCGCGCTCGTCTCGCTGATCGGCATCTGGTTCGGCCAGGAGTTCGGCGCCCGTGTCGTGGTGTGCGTGATGATCGCGCTCTTCCCGATGGTGTCGAACACCCTCTTCGGTCTGCAGTCGCTCGACAAGTCCTACCACGAGCTGTTCAAGCTGCAGAAGGCCTCCAAGTGGACCGTGCTCTCCAAGCTCATGTTCCCCGGCGCGCTGCCGTCGATCTTCGTGGGCCTTCGCACCTCCGCCGGCCTGTCGGTCGTCGGCGCCATCGTCGGCGACATGTTCTTCCAGCGCGGCGAACCGGGCCTCGGCGCCCTCATGCAGCGTTACGTGCGCCTGTTGAACATGCCCCAGCTGTTCGATGCGCTGATCGTCTCCGCGCTCCTCGGCGTCGCCATGTTCATCATCTTCGGCGCCCTCTCCAAGCTCGTCGTCGGCCGTTGGTACGAGCCGACCACCTGAGCCCCCTCAACCTGCACCACTCCCGCATCGCACCATCCGTCTCACCCGAAAGAGAGATCACATGCACACACGCACCGTTGTTCGTGCGGGCGCGATCCTGAGCGCCGTGGCCATGGCCGCGGTTCTCGCGGCGTGTTCGTCGAGCACCACCACCGGTTCCAGCGCCGCGGCCTCCGCGGAGGCCGGCACGGTCGACCTCGCCGCGGCCGGCTGCCCGTCGACCATCGTCGTCCAGACCGACTGGTGGCCCGAGTCGGAGCACGGTCACCTGTACCAGATGCTCGGCGACGACGCGACCGTCGAGGCCGACAAGAAGGCCGTCGTCGGAACGCTCTACGCCGGCGGCAAGTCGACCGGTGTGAAGCTCGAGATCCGCGCCGGTGGCGCGGCGATCAACTTCAACAACGTCGCCACCCAGATGTACACCGACGACTCGATCACCTTCGGCTACGTCACCACCGACGACCAGATCGCCAACTCGGGCAAGGTGCCCACGAAGGCCTTCTTCGCGCCCCTCGACCAGAGCCCGATCATGGTCATGTGGGACCCGGCGACCTACCCGAACGTGACCGGTGTCAAGGACATCGGCGCGGCGCTCAAGTCGACCGGCGGCTCGTGGCTGTACTTCAGCGGATCGGCCTACATGGACTACCTGATCTCGCAGGGCTACGTCGACAAGGCCAACACCGACTCGAGCTACTCGGGTGCGCCGGACCAGTTCGTGGCCGCCGAGGGCAAGAGCGTCCAGCAGGGCTTCGCCTCCGCTGAGCCGTACATCTACCAGAACGAGGTCTCGGCCTGGGACAAGCCGGTCAAGTACTCGCTCATCTCGTCGACCGGTTGGGACCCCTACCAGTCGGAGATGGTCGCCAAGACCGGTGACTTCGACAAGCTGACCCCGTGCCTCAAGGCGTTCACGCCGGTGCTGCAGCAGGCCGAGGTCGACTACTTCGCCGACCCGTCGAAGGCCAACGCCCTCATCCAGAAGGCGATCGCCGGCTACAACGCGAGCTGGAGCTACAGCCCCGGTGTCGCGGACTACGCGGTCAAGACGATGCTCGCCGACAAGATCGTCTCCAACGGAGACAACTCCACCATCGGTGACTTCAACGACGCCCGCATGGCGGACTTCTTCACCAAGGCCTCCAAGATCTACACCGATCTGGGCACGAACATCGCGCCCGGCCTGAAGGCGACCGATCTGTACACCAACGAGTTCATCGACACCTCGATCGGACTCAAGTAACACCACCCGATGCCCCCGGCCCCGCGCCGGGGGCATCGGCGTGCCCCACCCGGTCCCCCCGCCGCCGACACGCACGACCCGCACACAGAAGGATGCCCCGTGACCACGCGCTTCCATGAACTCACCGGCCCCCAGACGGCGACCGTGCTCACTCCGGCCTCGGTGCTGCTGGTGCCGATCGGCGCGATCGAGCACCACGGGCCCCACCTCCCACTGGTGACCGATGCGCTGATGGCGGAGGCCGCCGTCGAAGCCCTCGTGCCCCGTGCACGTGAGGCCGGCATCGATGCCTGGCAGCTGCCGACCCTGCAGATCGCGAAGTCCGACGAGCACTGCTGGGCGCCGGGCACGCTGTGGCTGAGCGGAGAGACACTCATGGACGTGCTCGTCGAAATCGGTCGCTCGATCACGACGACGCCCGCGCGCAAGGTCGTCTTCGTCAACGGCCACGGGGGCAACGTCGCCCTCCTGCAGGTGGCGAACCGC
>NZ_LMPK01000009.1:129942-131616 GCF_001423825.1 Microbacterium sp. Leaf351 | reverse complement strand
CCTCCGACGATCCGACGCTCCCCGACGAGCACGGCCTCGGCATCCACGGCGGGTGGGCGGAGACATCCATCGTCATGCACCTGCGTCCCGACCTCGTGCACCCCGAGCTGTTCGCCCGCAACGTGCCGGAGTGGTTCGACGACTACGAGATGCTCGGGTTCAACGGCAAGCCGGTCTCTTTCGGCTGGCTCTCCGACGACTTCGGCCCGGCGGGCATCATCGGCGACCCCACAGCGGCGACGGCGGCGGCCGGAAAGGCGCTGTTCGACGAGGCGATCGAACGAGGTCTCGTCGCGCTCGGCGAGATCGACCGCTTCACGCTGCCCGAGCGCACGACCCTCATCTGAGCGGCCGTCGCCCGCCGCGCCGCTCCGCTCAGCGCGCGGCGCGCTCGGCGAGCAGGTGCGACATCCGTGCCGTGATGTCGTGCTCATCGGCGGTGACGAGCCGGTAGTCGCGGACGACGACGCGGCCCGCGACCACCACGTGGCGCGGGCGGCGTCCGGGCGAGGCCCAGAGCAGTCCGGCGATCGGGTCGGCGACGCCCGCGTCGGCGACGCCGCTGAGGTCCCACACGCAGAAGTCGGCGGCGGCCCCGGGGGCGAGGTGTCCGAGCTCGGGCCGGCCCAGCCCGCGGGCCGACCCGAGCGTGGCCATGTCGATGACGGATGCCGCGGCGAGCGGCCTGCCCGTAAGGCCCGACACCTGCAGGGCCAGACGGGCGTCGGCGAGCAGGTGTCCGGCGTCGTTGGAGCCGCCGCCGCTCGTGCCGAGTCCCGTGGCGATGCCGGCGTCGAGGAGATCGGCGACCCGCGCGACTCCCCAGCCCATCGGCACGTCGCATCCGGGGGCGTGGGTCGCGGTGACACCGGCGGCCGCGATCCGGCGGCGCTCGTGGTCGGTGATGTCGACGAGGTGGGCGATCGTGACGTCGTCGGCGAGCCAGCCCCACTCCTCGAGCAGGTCGATCGGGCGGCGTCCGTAGCGCTCGAGGGCGATCGCGACATCCACCTGCTCGTTCGCCTGCGTGCGGCGCCGCAGTCCCCACCGCGCGGCGACCGCGCCGAGGGCGGCGAAGGTCGCCTCGCCGTCGCTGTGCACGCCGGCAGGTCCGACCGCGTACTGCAGCATGCCGTCGGCCGTCACGCCGCCGACGTGACCGTCGGCGAGCAGTGAGACCGCGATCGCCTCGGCGGAAGCGCCCGCCCAGTCGGCGTCGTCACGGGCCGACCCGCGCACATAGACGAGGCGTCCGCCGAGGCGGGCAGCGGACGTCGCGATGGCTCGCGCGATGTCGACGGTCTCCTCGATCGGCGCGCCGTGCGGCCAGTTCAGGTGATGGTCGGCGACGGTGGTGACGCCGCTCAGCAAGCCCTCCGCGACGGCCACCTCGGCGCAGACGCCGAAGAGCTCCGCATCCATGCCTGCGGTGGAATACGCCGCAGCCATCGCGGGCAGCCAGGCGGCCATCGGCACCCCGCGCGTGCCCGGCAGCGTGCGGAATCCGCTCTGCAGCAGGTGATGGTGGGCGTTGACGAGCCCGGCCGTGATGATCCCGCCATCGGCGTCGAGCGTGTCGACGGTGCGCAGATCGGATGCCTCCGCCACCCGCGCTCCCTCGATGACGAGGTCGCCGGTGCGCACCGTGTCCGCGTCGACGACGATGGCGCGTGC
>NZ_LMPK01000009.1:129760-129891 GCF_001423825.1 Microbacterium sp. Leaf351 | reverse complement strand
GACGGGTGGGACGACGGTGCCCGTGGGGCATCCGTCTCAGTGCATGATCATGCCGCCGGTGACGTTCACCGACTGGCCGGTCATGTAGCGCGAGGCATCGCCCGCGAGGAACGCCGCGACGTCGGCGACGT
>NZ_LMPK01000009.1:123012-129726 GCF_001423825.1 Microbacterium sp. Leaf351 | reverse complement strand
GCGGGTGTCGGCGCCCATCTCGGTGAGCACGTATCCGGGGCACAGGGCGTTCGCGGTGATGCCGTCGGAGCCGAACTCCTGGGCCGTCGCGCGGGTGAGCGCCACGACGGCGGCCTTGGAGGCGGCGTAGGCGCCCTCGAAGCCGCCGCCCGACTTCGCAGCCATGCTCGCAAGGTTGATGATGCGGCCGCCGCCTCCCGCGCGCATCGCGGGCACCGCCTCCTGCGTCGTGACGAGCATGGAGCGGGTGTTGATGACCTGGACGCGGTCCCAGTCGGCCGGGTCGGTCTCGAGCAGTCCGCCGCTGAGGAACACGCCCGCATTGTTCACGAGCACGTCGAGACCGCCGAGCAGATCGATCGCCGCGCGCATCGTGGTGCGGGTGGAGGCGACATCCACGAGGTCGACGGCGAGAGAGGCGACCCCGAGGTCTGCCGCGGTCTGGGCGATCGCGTCGGCGTCGCGGTCGAGCAGCACGACCTGCGCGCGCTCGGCCGCGATGCGCGCCGCGATCGCACGCCCGATGCCGCGGGCCGCGCCCGTCACGATCACACGCTTGCCGTCCAGGGTGCCCATCAGTTCGTCTCCGTTCCGCCGCCGAGCGCGCGGCCGATCGCGGCCACCGCCCGGGCGTACTCGATCTCGGTGCCGTCGTCGACGCCGCCCGAGAGGTCCACGCCGACGACGCCGTCGATCTCGAGGAACTCCCTCCCGAGCTCGATCGCCGCTGCCACGCCCTCGGCGACAGGGTCCGGTGCGGCGAGGATGCGTTCGATGTAGCCCGGTGGCAGGGCGAGCTCGGTGAACGAGCGGATGAGGGCCGCGCTCGCATGGCTGAGGATGATGGGGAGGCACGGGATGAAGCCCGTCGTCACTCCCAGGTCGCGCGCGCGGCCGATGAAGGCCGCGACAGGCTCGGCGCCGCCCGAATGGTTGACGAAGCAGATCTCCGCGCCGGCGTGCTGCTTCTCGAGCAGACGTCCGGCGCGCTCGGCGATCGGCGGCGCCATCGGCGACTCGGCGACCGACACGAGGTGGCCCGCTCGATGCGCGAGCGAGGCGAGCTCGGTCGAGTCGAGGTCGAAGACGGGTCGAGCTTCCGGCCGGGAGCCGGTGAGGGTGTGGTCACCGGTCACGCAGTGCACACCGCCGACGCCCGCGTGGGCGAGGGCAGCGAGCTCGCCTTCGAGCGCCACCCGGTTGCGATCCCGGGTGTTCACGCCCGCCCACGAGACGAGGCCTGCCTCCTGCACGAGCCGGGCGCGGTAGGCCGGCGGGAACTGCACGCGCATCTGCCCGGCGTCACCGTGCAGCACCGCGTCGACCCCGCCGACGAGCTCGTGTGCACAGTCGACGATGGATGCCGCATCCACCGGGCGCGCCGGGAAGTCCGCCACGACGATCGGGCGTGTGGCGAGCAGTGCGCGCATGCGCGCCGCGCCCGCAGACGGCACCGGGTCGGGGAGGGGGGCTGCGGCGACCGTCGGCGGGGCGGCGGCATCCGGCCGCACCCCGGACCACGGGATCACGCCCGTGTGCAGGAAGACGCAGGGATGCGGTGCGACCTCGCAGCGCCCGTCGAGACCCACCCCGCCGCACGGGCCGTAGGTCATCGACTTGGGGCAGTCGGCGACGGCCGCGGGGGCGTTCATCCGGCGCGCACCTCGACGGCCCAGGACTCGTCGGGCTGACGACGGTACTCGACGCGGCGAGACGCCGTGTCGTCGCGGCCGGCCCAGAACGTCAGGCGCGTGGGGCGCACGCGCTTGCCGGCCCACGACACGGGCGGCTCGAAGCCGTCGGCGTGCTCCTCCTGGAACGCCGCCCATGCGGCCACACGCTCGGGAAGCGGACGTCGCGCGAACTCGTGGGTGTTCTGCCACGCGAGCTGCTGCAGGTAGACGTTGCGGCGGCGGTAGGCGGCATCCTCTTCGCCCGGCGGCGGCGTCTCGGCGACGCCCTGCACCGTGATCTGATGCTTGTCGTCGAGCAGCGCGATGACGAGGGCGACCCGCGGATCGTTCTCCAGCTGGGCGAACTTGCGCGAGTTCGCGTCGGCGTGGAAGTACAGACCGCCCGCATCGAACTCGGTGAGCAGCTGGGTGCGTCCGTCGGGGGCTCCGGTCTCGTCGACGGTGATCACCGTCATGATCGGACGCGCCGGGTCGTCGTTCGCCGGCAGCCAGGCTGTCAGCAGCTCGAACGGGTCGGCGGGCCAGTCGTCTCGCTCGGCGAGGTCGAACCAGCCGGTCACCAGGCGCCCGCCTCGTCGTCCGTGGTGTCGTCGGTGAGGGCGACGGAGGGCTTCGTGCCCGTGTCGACGTCGGGCTTGACGAGCTTTCCGGGGTTGAGGAGACCCTGCGGGTCTGTCGTCGCGGCCATCTCGCGGGCACGGTCGGGGAAGTAGTCCACGAACCACTGGTGGGGGTTGTGGTAGCCGACGCCGAGCGCGGCGAGCCGGTCGAAGCCGGCCAGCAGGTCCTCGGCCGTCGTGTACTTCGCGGCGAGCATGCCGATGGGCTTCGTCGCCTGCGCCTCGATGTGCAGCCAGCTCTCGCCGGGGTACACCTCATGCACCTCATCGATCCGGTCGACGAGCGCGTCACCGTTGACCTCGACGTGGAACCACGTGTTCGGGTAGCTCTTCTGCAGCCACTCGATCGCGTGGTTGTAGCTGGTCATCGACACCTTCATGGTGTGGTTGATGCCCTCTCGCACCGCTTCGACGGTGCCGCCGGCCGCCTCGACGAGACGGGTCGCCTCCTCGATCGAGCGCACATCGAGGATGCCTCGCAGGCTCGCCTTCCCAGCGGGCAGCGCCTCGTCGGCGGGCAGCGCGTCGGCGAGCAGCGGCACGTCGCCGGAGACGAGTCGCGGAGTGGGCTCGAGGTCGCGGAACTCACGCACCAGCTGGAAGGCCGTGTGGTAGTCGTCGAAGCTCGCGTAGAACGCGCGCCACTCCTGCAGAGGCTCGAGCACCACTTCGGCGCGGGCGATGATCGCGACGACGCCGTAGTTGTGCAGGTACTTCTCGGCCTCGACGCCCTCGAAATGCACGAGCTCCGGCTCGGGGCTCGCGAACACGACGTCGATGGCGCGCACGAAGCCGTGCATGAGCACCCCGTGGGCGATCGAGCCGGTGCCGCCCGAGCCGCCCGAGAGGAAGCCGCCGAGGGTCGACTGCACCGTGGAGGGGTACATGAGCAGCTGCTGGCCGGCGCGGTTGGCGGCCTGCTCGATCTGGATCATCGGCGCGCCCGCTTCGGCGACGATGAAGCCATCGCCGACCTCGACGACCGCGCGGGCCTTGGTGGTGTCGAGCACGAGACCGCCGGCCATCGGGATGCCTTGGCCGTAGTTGCCGGTGCCCTTGCCGCGAGGCGTGATCGGCACCCCGTGGCGCACGGCGGCGGCGACGGTCTCGGCGATCTGCTGGGCCGATGCCGGGAACGCCACGAGCTGCGCGCGGCCGAGGGGGAGCTGCTCGCTGATCAGCGGCGAGAGGTACGAGCCGTCGAGCGACGAGCGCTCGAGCACCTGCTCCTCGCGGGTGACGCCGGCGGCGCCGAGGATCTCGGCGAGCTCGGCCGCGAGGGCGTCGATGCGGGCCGCGTCGACAGCGGCGAGGGTGGTGGCAGACATGCGGTCAGCTTTCTCTTCTGATCAGCGGGTGAGAGAGGGGGATGCCGCGGCGACGCCTGCCGGCGCGATGTCGCGGTGGATCGTGGTGCGGGCGACGAGTCGCCCGGCGTGGATGACGAGACGGTCGGGGGAGCCCGAGGCGATCGCCTCGCCGAGGCTGTCGGCGCGCACGGCGAGCAGTTCGGCGCGTGCGCCGACGACGGGGCCTGCCTCGGGAAGCCACATCGCGGCGCGGGCGCCGGCGGTGACGGCGGTGAGGGCTTCGTCGAGGCTCAGGTGTCCGGCGGTCACGAGCAGCGAGGCGGTCTCGAGCGCGTCGCCGCGGCCGACCGGATTGAAGGGGTCGCGCACGTTGTCCGCGCCGGCCCCGAGCACGACGCCGGCGTCGAGCAGGGCGCGGGTGGCGGTGAGTCCGCGCGGCGTCGACACCGGGTGCTCCCAGCCCTGCAGATAGAGGTTCGTGATCGGCAGGGTGATGATGCGGAGGTCCGCGGCGGCGACCGCGGCGATGACCTCGGCGAGCTCGTCCGCGGGGAGCGTGCCCAGTCGTACGCAGTGCCCGGCGGATCGCGGCTGCGACCATGCGGCCACCCGGTTGGCGTACGACACGATCGTGAGCGGGCCGTCGAGGGACTCGTCGGTGTGCAGATCGACGGGGGCGCCGCGCCGCTCGGCGATGTCGAGGGCGCGGTGCAGCTCCGCATGCGGGTCGGTGGCGAGGTGGGGGGCTCCGCCGACGATGTCGACGCCGAGGTCGAGGGCGCCTTCGTACACGTCGTCGGGCACCCACTCGCCGCCGAGGGCGACGAGCTGGATGTCGATGAGCTCGGCGAGCTCTTCGCGCACGCGCACGAGTGCGCGCACGCCGCGCAGCGGGTCGTGGTCGGCGAACAGGTCGACGTGGGTGCGGATGGCCGTCGTCCCCGCGGCGAGGTTCTCGAGCGCCTGGGCACGGGCGCGGGCGGCGATGTCGTCCTCGGTCTGGCCGGCGGCGAACGCGCGCCATGACTCGATCGCGCGGACGAGATCGCCGGCGGGTGGCCGCGCGGCATCCCAGCTGCGGGCCTTGTCGAGGTGCGCGTGCGGTTCGGCGGGCGCCGTGACGACGAGATACCCCCGCAGGTCGAGGTCGGATGCCTCGTCGATCTCGGCGGCCGCATCGGCCGGGGTGACGGCGGCGACGAGCTCGCCGTCGAGGGTGATGTCGACGAGCGATCCGTCGGCGAGACGGGCCGAGCGCAGCACGCGCAGCGGACGCGGGAGTGACGACATGATTCCCCTCGGGAGAGGCCGATCGGGCAGAGCGGGATGTTCGTCCCACTTACAATCGGCACTGTAGGGAGGGCGCGTTTCGCGCATGTGACGCGTCCGTTTCTGCTCGCGAAACCGGCGCGGGCCCGCTCGCCGGGTGTGGTGTACTTTCTGGCGGAGCGGCACCCGCGCGGGTGCCGCTTGCTGTTCGGAGGTGTCAGTCATGGCGAAGGATGTCGCGGCCCCCACCTCGTCGCCGGTCGACGAGGTGACCGTGGCCTTGGGGGAGCGGATCCGCGCGATGCGGCATGCCCGGAGGCTCACTCTCGTCGAGCTCGCCTCGGCGTCGGAGCTCTCTCACCCGTTCCTCTCGCAGCTCGAGCGCGGACTCACCAGGCCCAGCATGGGCTCGCTCGAGCGCATCGCGCGGGCGCTCGGCACCAGCCAGGTCGAGCTGCTGTCGGTCGACCGGCCGGCGACGACGGGCGACGAGGTCGATGTCGTGCGGGCCGATGAGGGGTCGTCGGGCGCGTACGCCGAGGGCATCGCGCGCATGCTCGTCTCGGACCCGCGATCGTTCCACCCGATGGAGTTCCGTGCCGAGAACGTCGAGTTCGGCGACTTCTTCGACCACGACGAGGACGAATGGATGTTCGTTCTCGACGGCACGGTCGAGATCGACCTCGACCGGGAGGGGCGGCCCGATGTGCTCGCCCCGGGGGATTCGGTCTTCTACGCCGGCGGAACCCGGCACCGGTGGCGGTCGGCCGACGGCCGTGCCTACCGGCTCATCATCGTCAAGGAGCATCCCGCACGCCTATGAACCCGATCGCTTCCGATGTGGATGTCCGTGTCGTCTCCCGCACCGCGGTGAGCGACGATCTCGTCGTGCTCGAACTCGCCCCCCAGGGTGACGAGCCGCTTCCCGCCTGGGAGCCGGGAGCGCACGTCGACGTGCTGCAGCCGGGCGGCCTGGTGCGGCAGTACTCCCTCGTGGGTCCGGCCGGTGCGCAGCGGTGGCGGCTGGGAGTGCTGCGTGAGCCCGACAGTCGTGGCGGGTCGACCTGGATGCTCGACCAGGTCGCCGAGGGAACGGTGCTGCGCCTCGCGGGGCCTCGCAACCACTTCCGCTTCGATGCCGCCGCTCATCCGCGTGCGGTGTTCTTGGCGGGCGGCATCGGCATCACGCCGATCGCGGCGATGGCGGATGCCGCGGCATCCGCCGGCATCGACTACGAACTGCACTACGCGGGCCACGAGGGCCGCATGATCCTCGTCGACGAGCTGCGGGAACGGCACGGCGACCGGCTCGTGCTGCACGTGTCGGAGCGGGGCGGACGTCTGGATCTCGAGGTGCTCTTCGGAGCTCTCCCGGCACACACCGGGGTGTGGTGCTGCGGACCGCTGCGCCTCGTGGATGCGGCAGAGCAGATCGCGGGCGCCCACGGGGTGGCGTTCGCGGCCGAGCGCTTCGAACCCGAGCCCTTGACGGCGCCGGTCTGGGACGGGCCGTTCGAGGTCGAGCTGGAGTACAGCGGGATGACCGTCGAGGTCGCGCCCGATCGGAGCGTCCTCGACGTTCTCGAGGAGTCGGGCGTGTTCGTGCTCTCGAGCTGCCGCGAGGGCACGTGCGGCACCTGCGAGACGCCGGTGATCTCCGGCGAGATCGATCATCGCGACTCGATCCTGTCGCCGTCCGAGCGCGAGCGAAGTGACGTGATGTACGTGTGCGTGTCGCGGGCCGCGTGCCCGCGCATCGTGCTCGGCCTCTGACGGCGCCGGTGCGGGCCCGTGGTCAGGCGGTGGGGCGCTCGATGAGGA
>NZ_LMPK01000009.1:112926-122986 GCF_001423825.1 Microbacterium sp. Leaf351 | reverse complement strand
CCCGTCCGCATCCGTCGCGATGGCGGTGTTCGCGTTCTCGGTGAGGTACGAGCCGCGGCTGTCCTCGACGGCGCGGAAGCCCTGGGCGAGCAGGTCGGTGCGCACGCTCGCCGCTTGCTCGGCGGAGATCGGCGCCCAACCGTAGATCTGCACGTGATCGCTGGCGATCGAGTAGTCGCCCCAGACGCACTGCAGGCCACCGGTGAGCACTGTGGACCCTGCGCGGAACGACTCCTGGCGGAAGGTCCAGCCCTGATCGGACAGACTCTTCACGACGCTCGGGTCGAGGATGCCGTCACATGTTGCCGCGGCGGCGGTGGCGGTACCCGTCGGCACGGGGGTTGCGCTGGCCGTGCCGGTCGCGGCAGGGGTCGAGGTGACAGGATTCGACGGCGCGGGGCTCGCGGTCGCCGTGCATCCCGTAAGGGCGACGAGCGCGAGCGCCGACGCGGTCAGCATCGTGGCACGTCGGGTCACGGGGCGGTCCCTTCGGCTCGGGCGACGGCGCCGAGGAACGCGTCGTGCAGTGCACCGTTGGTGGCCAGCACCGATCGGTCCGAGAGCGACGCGCTGCCGTCGATCGCGGTGACGCGTCCGCCGGCCTCGGCGATGATCGGGAACATCGGGGCGATGTCGTACTCCTTCACTCCGAACTCGGCGACGAACTCGAGCCGGCCCTCGGCGAGCAGCATGTACGGCCACGCGTCGCCGTAGCCTCGGTCACGCCACACGGTACGGGTGAGGGCGACGAGCTGGTCGAGGCGCCCGACCTCGTCCCACTGCTGAATGCTCTGGAAGCTGATGCTCGCCTCGGCGAGCGTGTCGACCGACGAGACGCCGAGGCGACGCGGTCCGGCGTCGGTCGCCGTCCACGCGCCCGATCCGGTCGCGCCCCACCAGCGGCGCCCGAGGGCGGGCTGGCTGACGACGCCGACCTGGGGCACGCCGTCGACGGCCAGGGCGATGAGCGTCGCCCACATCGGGATTCCCTTGAGGTAGTTCGCGGTGCCGTCGATGGGGTCGATGATCCATTGGCGGTGGGTCGATCCTTCGGCTCCGTACTCTTCGCCGAAGATGCCGTCGTCGGGGCGCTCACTGCCGAGGATCGCCCGGATCGCCCGCTCGGTCGCGAGGTCGGCCTCCGTCACGTGCGTCGCATCGGGCTTCACATCGATCTCGAGGTCGGCGGCGTCGAAGCGCGCCATCGTGACGGCGTCGGCCGCGTCCGCGAGGCGCAGCGCGAGCGCCAGATCGGCGGCGAAGAGACCGGATGCCGCGGCATCCCGGGCGTCGGCGGCGTCGGGAGTCACGGGCGCGGCGGTCATGGCTCCAGCCTATCCGGCGGTTCTCGGCCCGATTCGCGGCGCGGGACGCGGGATGATAACGTTGACCCTCGGTTCGACCGCGAGCTTTCGCAGCGCGAACCATGCACCTCTAGCTCAATCGGCAGAGCAACTGACTCTTAATCAGTGGGTTCTGGGTTCGAGTCCCAGGGGGTGCACCGCAGAAGGGCCTCGGCACGCGACAGCGTGGCCGAGGCCCTTCGTCATTGCCCCCACGGTCACAGGGCGGCACTGCGCACATCTGCCGGAAACACGAGGGAAACGGCCGTGTCTCCCGGGCGCGGAATGCTGGCGGCATGCCCGATTCTGCTGCATCCGCTCCCCGCCCGCTGCTCACGATCACCGATGCCGTCATCCTCTCGATGGTCGACGGCGAGGACTGGTTCCGCGGCTGGATCTCGGTCGGTGTCGACGGGCGCATCTCCGGCCTCGGGGTGGGTGACGCCCCGGCAGACGCCCTCACCGCCGCCGAGGTGGTGGATGCCGCCGGCGCCTTCGTCGCTCCCGGTTTCGTGTCGGCACACAGCCACATCTTCACGTCCGGCATGCGGGGCATGACCCCCGGAGACCCGCTCTACGGCTGGGTCGGCGTGCAGGCGCAGTTCATGTCGGGAACCGACGCCGACGACGTGTACTGGATGACGCTCCACGGCAGCCTCGACTTCCTCGTCAACGGCGTCACCTCGGCCTACAACTTCCTCTCGTCGCGGTTCCACAGCCGCTACGACGCGGCGAGCGACAGCCGCGTCATCCTCGCCGAGCTCGGCCCCGAGTACGTCTACCGGCAGGTGGATGCCGGCGCCGACGCGAACCTGCGCATGGTCAACGCGGTGCGCATCGACTCCGAGCTGCAAAGCGCCGATCGTGCGCACGGGGTGTTCGCCGATGCGATGGACTACGTGCGCACCGCCATCCCGCGCGAACTCGACCTCGGCGGCTCGGTGTTCGGCGCGCAGCAGTGGAGTGACAGTCCCGAGACGGCCGCGCACGAGGCGGCGATGATGGACGCCCACGGGGTGAGCAACCAGGCGCACTTCCTCGAGACGAGCGAGGCGCTCGACCAGCAGCGCGAGAAGTTCGACTGGTACGAGCGCTCGGGAGCGCTGCGTCCCGGCTTCCTGTTCGGCCACTTCGTGCACCCCGACGAGCACATGTCCCGCACCGCCGCGGAGCGCGGCGCCGGCATGGTGTGGCAGCCCGCCTCCAACGGCCGGCTCGCCTCGGGCTTCGCCGACATCCCGCGCTACCGCGAACTGGGCATGCCGATCGGAGTGGGCCTCGACGACCAGTCGTGCACCGACATCTCCGACCCCTTCCAGAACATGCGCATCGGCATGTACGCGCAGCGTGCCCTGCACCGGGATGCCGCGATCATCATGCCGCGCGAGATGATCCGCATGCACACGCTCGGCGGTGCCGAGGCGCTGGGTGTGGGGGACCGCATCGGATCGCTCGCGGTGGGGAAGTTCGCCGACCTCGTGATCGTCGACCCGCGGCATCCCGACACCGGACCCGTCTGGGACCCCTTCGCCCACTACGCGTTCGCGTGCGGACTGCGAAACCTCACCCACGTATACGTCGGTGGCCGGCTCGTCGCCCGTGACGGGGTGAGCACCCACCCGCTCGCGGCGACCGCGTCGCTCGAACTGCACGACCGCGTGCGGTCGGCCGCCGCCCGTGCGGGGCTGGCGGCCGACCTGGCGTGGTGATCGGGGGGATCAGGCGGCGTCGCCGATGAGCACCGCGGCGCCCTCTTCGGCCTCGTCCGCCTCGCGCACGTCGATGCGTGCGAGCTTCGGGCGTCCGACGAGGATCGCCCCGGCGGAGATCAGCACCGCGAGCGCGGCGACCCAGTAGGGCACCGACGCGTTCGCCGCGTGCCACAGGAACGCGGCGAGCGGCGGAGCGGCGGCGCCGCCCAGGAACCGCACCGCGGAGTACGCCGACGACGCCACCGCGCGCGGCAGATCGGTCGCCTCCATCACCGACTCGGTGAGCACGGTGTTCATGATGCCCAGCATCAGACCGCCCACGATGATGCACACGACCAGAGCGGTGGGGGAGGTCACGAGCACACCCGCGACGACCAGGTCGATCGCCAGGAGCGGCAGTGTGATGAGCATGGCGGTGCTGCGGGTCATCCGCTTGAGCATCAGGGGTGCGACCCAGACGCTCGTGATCGCGACGGCGATGCCCCACCCGAAGAAGGTGAACCCGATGCCCATCGCGCCGAACCCCAAGGGGAAGGGCGAGAAGGCGAGCAGCGTGAAGAACCCGATGTTGTAGAAGAGCGCCGCGACCGCGAGGATCGCCAGCGACGGGTTGCCGAGCGCCCGGAACGGCGCCGAGAACGCCACTGGCGTGCGCTTCTCACCCTTGGTGCGCAGCAGGATCGCGATCGCGACGAACGCCACCGCCATCAGCACCGAGACACCGAAGAAGGGCCACTTCCAGCTCACCTCGCCGAGCAGGCCGCCGAGCAGCGGGCCGACAGCGATGCCGATGCCGAGCGCCGCCTCGTAGAGCATGATGGCCGCCCCCGAGCCGCCGGCCGCAGCGCCCACGATCGTGGCGAGGGCGGTCGAGATGAAGAGCGCGTTGCCGAGGCCCCAGCCCGCCCGGAAGCCGATGACCGCCTCGACCGACCCGCTGAGACCGGCGAAAAGGGCGAACACCACGATGAGCGCGAGACCGATCAGCAGGGTCGCCTTCGCTCCGATGCGGCTCGAGATCCAGCTCGTGACGAGCATCGCGAGAGCGGTCACGAGCAGATAGCTCGTGAACAGCAGCTCGGTCTGCACCGGTGTCGCCTGCAGGGACTCGGCGATCGCCGGGAGGATGGGGTCGACCAGGCCGATACCCATGAACGCGACCACGCAGGCGACGGCGACCGCCCACACCTGCAGCGGCTGACGCAGAACGGATGCCCCGGTGCCCCCGCCGCTCATCGGGCCACAGCCGGCGAGACGGCCGTGCGATCGGCGAGGATCTGCGAGGCGCGACGGAGGGTCTCCCACTCGTCGTCGGCGAGGTCGGTGAACAGCGGTTCGATCGCCGCGACGAGGTCGGCACGCCAGCGATCGAGCGCCGCACGGCCGTCGGCGGTGAGGTCGACGACGGTCGCGCGCGAGTCCTCCGGGTCGCCGGCGCGGGTCACGAGGCCCTCGTCGACCAGCTGGCCGACGAGGCGGGTGACGACGGGCTGCGGCGTGCGCGCGAACTGCGCGAGCGCGCCGACGCGGAGCGCGCCCTCTCCGTTCAGCGCACTGAGCATGCGCCACTGCGCGGCCGGCACCTCGCTGCCGGTGCGGACGGCGGCGATGCGCGTGAGCGCGTGGGCGGCGGTCACGATCCTCTCGATATCCTTGGTGCGAGTCATACCGGAAGTATATACCCCGAGTATGTAATGCGATTGACCCCCGAGGGGATCGGCGGAGCTTCACGCGCACCGCCTTGACATCGCGGCATCCGACTTCTTAGTCTCGCAATACCTGAATCAGCTTTCAGGAAGTCCTTCCAAGGGTGAAAGGCAATCACATGCGAGTTACGAAGAAGTTGCTCCTCGGGGCGGTGATCGCGAGCGCCGCCATCGGCCTCAGCGCATGCGCCCCCGGAACCGGCGCCGGGGCAGGCAGCACCGCCTCGGGTCCGTCGGAGGTCACCGTCGGCGTGATCACGAGCGAGACCGGAGCCCTCGCGGGCTACGGCAAGCAGTACCTGGACGGCTTCAAGGCCGGCCTGAACTACGCGACCGGCGGCACGAACACGATCGACGGCACCAAGATCACCGTCGACTACCGGGATGACGCGGGCAACCCCGACACCGCCGTCACCGCGGCGAAGGATCTGATCGGTCAAGGCGTCAACATCCTCGCGGGCTCGGCCTCGTCGGGCGTGGCGCTCAAGCTCGCCGACCAAGCCGCACAGAACAAGGTGCTGTTCATCTCGGGTCCCGCGGCCACCGATGCCATCACCGGCGCCAACAAGTACACGTTCCGCTCCGGCCGTGAGAGCGCGCAGGACGTCGCCACCGCCGGCACGTTCCTGCCCGACATCAGCGGCAAGAACGTCGTCGTCTTCGCTCAGAACAACGCGTTCGGGCAGGGCAACGTCGCCGCCGTCAAGGCGATCCTCGGGGCCAAGGGCGCGACCGTGACGCCCGTGCTCGTCGCCGAGGACGTGACCGAGTTCACCCCGTTCGCCCAACAGGTGCTCAGTGCCAAGCCCGACCTCGTCTTCGTCGCGTGGGCCGGCGCCACCACCGGTGCGATGTGGCAGGCGCTCAGCCAGCAGGGCGTGCTCGACCAGATCCCGGTCGTCACCGGGCTCGGCGATTCGTCCACGTTCAACGCCTACGGCGATGCGTCCACGAAGATCAAGTTCCTGAACCACTACTTCCCGGGCGCCCCGTCGAACGACGTGAACACCAAGATGATCGACCTCATCACGCAGGCCGGCGGCACGCCCGATCTGTTCAGCCCCGACGGCTTCAACGCGGCGCTGATGATCGTGCACGCCATCCAACAGGGCAAGGGGGACGTCGATCAGATGATCTCGTCGCTCGAGGGCTACACCTTCGACGGTCCGAAGGGGAGCAACACCGTGCGCGCCGCCGACCACGCCCTGATCCAGGACATGTACCAGGTGAAGCTCGTCGCGAACGGCTCGTCGTTCACGCCCCAGCTGGTCGACACGGTCAAGGGCGCGGATGTCGCCCCCGCACCCGTGACGATGAAGTAGCCGGAGGCCGCATGTCCAGCTCCACCCCGCCCGCCCTCGAGATCGCCGGCCTCGGCCGGCAGATCGGTGGCGCGACGATCCTGAAGGACGTGGACCTCACGGTCCCGGCCGGCTCCTCCGTCGGGGTCATCGGCCCCAACGGAGCAGGGAAGACCACCCTGTTCAACGCCGTGTCCGGACTCGTCAAGCCCACGTCCGGCTCCATCCGCCTCCACGGCTCCGACGTCACGCGCACGTCGGTCCCGCGCCGAGCGCGGGCGGGGCTGGGGCGCACCTTCCAGACCTCGAGTCTGTTCCCGCGGCTGAGCGTTCTCGAGAACGTGCGCCTGGCCGCCCAGGCTCAGCTCGGCGGCAGCTACTCGCTGCTGCGCTTCCCCGGGCGAGCGGATGCCGCGACCCGCCGCGCACACGCCGCGCTCGAGGAGGTCGGTCTCGACCACAAGCTCGACGCCTTCGCCGGCGACATCTCGCACGGCGACAAGCGCAAACTCGAGATCGCCGTGCTGCTCGCAACCGACGCCGACGTGGTGCTCCTCGACGAGCCCATGGCCGGCGTCGGGTCCGGTGACGTGCCGGGCCTCGTCGACACCATCCGCCGCATGCAGAGCGAGAAGAACTGCACCGTGCTCATGGTCGAGCACCACATCGACGTGCTCCTCGGCTTCGTCGACAAGGTCGCCGTCATGTACTTCGGCAGCATCATCGCCTTCGACGACCCCGCCGAGATCATGGCGAACCCGGTCGTGCAGCAGGCCTACCTGGGGACGGCGGCATGAGCGCGGCATCCGAATCGATCCTCGAGGTCGCGAACCTGCGGGCGACGATCGGCGGCCAACAGGTCGTCGAGGATGTCTCGTTCTCGGTGCCCGCGACCGGCATCACCGCGGTACTCGGCCGCAACGGCGTCGGCAAGACCTCGACGCTGCGTGCGATCCTCGGGCTGATCTCCCGCCGTGGGCAGGTGACGCTCGCGGGGGAGCGGATCGACGGGCTCTCCACCCATCGCATCGTGCAGCGGGGTGTGGGGTACGTGCCCGAGGACCGAGAGGTCTTCGCCGGCCTCACGGTGGCCGAGAACCTCGCCCTTGCAGAGCGGCAGCGCAACCCGCGCCGCGAGTTCGTCGCCGAGCTGTTCCCCGACCTCGTCGCACGCCGCAATCAGGCCGCCGGCACGCTCTCGGGCGGACAGCAGCAGATGGTCTCGGTCGCCCGGGCACTGCTCAACGACAACCGCATCCTGCTGGTCGACGAGCCGACCAAGGGGCTCGCGCCGAAGATCGTGACAGAAGTGGCGGATGCCCTCGCAGAGGCGGCGCGCACGGTGCCCATCCTGCTCGTCGAGCAGAACCTCGAGGTGGTGCGCCGGCTCGCCGGACCCGCGATCGTCATCAGTGGCGGGCGCGTGGTGCACACCGGCACCGCCGCCGGCATCCTCGACGACCCCGACCTCACGCGACGGCTGCTCGGAGTGCATGCGGAGGTGACCGCATGAGCTCCCTCGTGCTCGTCCTGATCACGGGCGTCGGCCTCGGCGCCCTCTACTTCCTCATCGCCTCGGGCCTCAGCCTCATCTACGGGCTCATGCACGTGCTGAACTTCGCCCACGGAGCCTTCCTGACGCTCAGCGCGCTGGTCGGCTGGGAGGTCGCGCGCCGCATGGACACCTCGTCCTGGGGTGGCTTCCTGCTCTCGATCCTGGCGGGCGCTGTCGTCGGCGCCGTGTTCGCGGCGGTCACCGAGTTGGCGCTGATCCGCCCCCTCTACGAACGTCACATCGAACAGGTGCTGGTGACCGTCGGGCTCTCGTTCGCCGCCGTCGCCCTGTTCGAGGGCATCTGGGGAACCGATCCGATCTACATCAAGGGTCCCGAGTGGCTCGTGCAGACGACCGACGTGCTGGGAGCGCGCATCCCGAACACCTACTGGGTGCTGATGCTCGCCGCCGCGCTCGTGCTCGCCGCACTCGTCGTGTTCCTGCGGCGCACGCGGTACGGCATGATCATCCGCGCCGGCGTCGAGAACCGGCAGATGGTGACCGCGCTCGGCATCGACGTCCGTCGCTCGTTCACCCTCGTCTTCGCCATCGGCGGGGCGGCTGCCGGCATCGGCGGCGTGCTCGCGGCGCAGTACACCGGATATGTCTCGGCTCAGCTCGGGCAGACTCTGCTCATCTTCGCGTTCATCGTCACGGTCATCGGCGGCCTCGGCTCGCTCGCGGGCGCGGCGATCGCGTCGGTGATCGTCGCTGTGCTGCAGCAGTTCTCGAACTTCTTCCTCGGCGGCACCGGCGACTTCATCGTGGTCGTGCTGCTCGCGGTCGTGCTGCTGGTGCGCCCGCGCGGACTCCTCGGGAGGGCGGCATGACCGCGGCATCCATCTCGCAGCCCCGCCCGGTGCGGCGCGCACTCGTGCCGGCGATCGTCGGCGTCGTCCTCGTCGCTGTGCTCGCCGTGCTGCCCCTGCTCGACCTGTCGATCCCCGGCATCCTCCCCGGGCCCACCTACACGGCGGGCAGTCTGCAGCTCATGGCCCTGTGCATGGTCTTCGCCGCTCTCGCGCTGTCGTACAACATGCTGCTCGGCACCGCGGGACTGCTCTCCTTCGGGCACGCCCTCTACTTCGGGGCGGGGGCGTACGGCCTCGGCATCGTGCTGCAGTACGCCGGTGTGCCGCTGTGGCCGGGCGTGCTGATCGCCCTGATCGGCGGCCTCGCGATCGCGGCGCTCACCGGCGCGATCAGCATGCGGGTGACCGGCATCCCGTTCGCGATGGTGACGCTGGCATTCGCCCAGGCAGGCTCCGTGCTCGTGCGCCGCAACCAGGAGGTCACCGGAGGCGAAGAGGGACTCGCCCTCCCGACCGGCTCGGTTCCGGATGCACTGCTCGGGGTCGCGAACACCCGAAACCTCTACTGGATCGCCCTCGTGGTGGTCGTGCTCGTCTATCTCGTCGCGCTCTGGGTCGACAGTTCGCGCCTCGGGCACCTTGCGCGAGCAGCGCGCGAGAACGATCAGAGGGTGCAGATCCTCGGACTGCGCCCCTACACCGCGAAACTCCTGGTGTTCGTCGTCGCCGCCGGATGCGCCGCGGCCGCCGGTGTCGCCTACATGCTCCTGCAGTCGGGCACTCAGCCGCGGGCGGTGTCGGCCGACCTCACGATCACGATCCTCGTGATGGTCGTGCTCGGCGGTGTCGGGTTCCGCTGGGGAGCGGTGATCGGCGGGGTGGTCTACACGCTCCTCGACCAGCGCCTCACAGTGCTCGCCCGCACCGACGCGATCGCCGGCCTTCCCGACGTGCTGCGCGTGCCGCTCTCCGAACCGCTGTTCCTGCTGGGCGTACTGTTCATCATCGTGGTGATGTTCCTGCCCGGTGGGATCGCCGGCACCGTCGACCAGCTTGCGCGGCGGCGACGCTCGGCGCGTCGCGCGACGCCCCTGACCGAGCTGGATGCTGCGGAGGACCGCGTCGAGGCGCGAGTATGAACGCCCTCGACCTGACACCGCTCGTCGACGAGCCGCACACCGTCGCGCGCTGGGTGCGCGACCGGGCGCGGCTGTCGCCGGCGTCCACCGCGATCGATGACCGAGGGGTTCGCATCGACTACGCGACGCTCGCCGAGCGCGTCGCGGGGTTCGTCGAGGCGTTGCGTGCGGCGGGCTACGGTGCGGGCGACCGCGTCGCCACCGTGTCGGGCAACTCGATCGACCATGTCGTGGCGTTCTTCGGCTGCGCGTCGGTCGGCGCGGCATTCGTTCCGCTGTCGTGGCGGGCAGCCGCCGGTGAACTCGCCGCCCTGATCGCACGCGCGCGGCCGCAGCTGCTCCTCGTCGACGATGAGTACGCGGGGCTCGTCGCCGAGGCACGCACGCACCTGGACACGGTGCCGCCCGTCGCCGTGCTCGGCGGTCACACCTCCGAGCGGGTGTTGCCGCCGCGGCATCCCGACCACGGCGCCGCACCGCGCCCCCGCGGGG
>NZ_LMPK01000009.1:107884-112907 GCF_001423825.1 Microbacterium sp. Leaf351 | reverse complement strand
CGTGCTCACCCACGCCAACTGCTTCTGGAACAACCTCGCCCTCGCCGGCGCGATCGAGATCGCCGCCCACGACGTCGTGCTCACGATGCTCCCGCAGTTCCACATCGCGGCATGGAACGTGCAGCCGCTGCTCGCGTGGTGGGCGGGCGCGACCGTCGTGCTCGAGCGGTCCTTCCAGCCCTCGCGTGTGCTGCCGCTCATCGCCGACCGGGGTGTGACCGTCATGATGGGCGTGCCCACGCAGTACCGACTGCTCGCCGACGACCCGAGATTCGCGGCATCCGATCTGTCGTCCCTGCGCGTCGCGCAGGTCGGCGGCGCGACGATGCCCGCCGACCTCCACGCCACGTGGCGCGCGCGGGGGGTGCGTCTCGCCCAGGGCTACGGCCTCACCGAGGCCGGCCCCAACGTGCTCACCGTGCCGGGGGAGACAGACGACCTCGTCGGCACCGTCGGACGCCCCTATCGCCACGTCGACGTCGCTCTCATCGATCCCGAGACCGGCGACCTGCTCGACGGCGCCGCCACCGGCGAGCTGGTCGTGCAGGGGCCGAGCGTGACGCCCGGCTACCTCGATGACCCCGACGCGACGGCGCGGGCCTTCGTGGGTGGCTGGCTGCGCACCGGCGACCTCGCCGCGCGCGACGCGCGCGGCGTCTACCGCATCGTTGACCGGCGTAAGGAGATCTTCATCTCCGGTGGCGAGAACGTCGCCCCCGCGGAGGTCGAGGCGGCGCTGCGCACGCATCCGCTCGTCGTCGACGCGGCGGTGGTCCCCGTGCCCGACCGGGTGTGGGGAGAGCGCGGTGTCGCGTTCGTCACGCTCGCTCAGCGGGCAGTGGTCGGTGAGGACGAGCTCGACGCGCACGCCCGCGGCATCCTCTCCTCCGTCAAGGTTCCGGTGCGATTCGTCGTGGTCGACGAGCTGCCCCGGTCCGCGGTCGACAAGATCGCCCGTCGGCGGCTGCGCGAACGCGCCGCCGCCCTCGTCCTCGAGCCCCGGAGGATCGATGAACACTCCCGATGACGCCCTGACGGATGCCGCGGCCTCCCCGGTCTCCCAGGCGACCGGCCGGCCTCTCACCAAGCGCGGTGAGGCGACCCGTCGACGCATCCTCGAGGCCGCCGAGCAGGTGTTCGCCGACCTCGGCTACCACGAGGCATCCATCGTGAAGATCACCGAGCGCGCCGGAGTGGGCCTCGGTACCTTCTACCTCTACTTCGACTCGAAGCAGTCGATCTTCGAGGCGCTCGTGCTCGACCTCAACCAGCGGGTGCGCCACGCGATGGGGGAGGCGATGGTCGGGGCGCGGTCACGGCTCGAGGCGGAACACGCCGGGTTCGCGGGGTTCTTCCGCTTCACGGCCGACCACCCGGCGCTCTACCGGGTCGTGCGCGAGGCCGAGTTCGTCTCACCCGCGCTGCTGCGCCTGCACTACACGCGCATCGTCGACGGCTACGAGGCGGGGCTTCGCGCCGCCCAGCAGGACGGCGATGTCGATGCCGGGCTCGATCCGGCCGTGGCTGCGTGGGCGCTCATGGGCGCGGGAGAGCTGATCGGCATGCGGTACCTGCTGTGGGAGAGGGATGCCACGGGCGCGATGCCCGCGCAGATCCCGTCGGACGTGTTCGCGGCGATGACGCGGTTCATCGACAACGCTCTCGCGCCCCGCCCCTCGACCATCGGCGCGCCGGTCGTGCGCGCCACCGAGGAAGGAATCGAATCGTGAGCACCGATCTGGCAGGCAGACGCGCCGTCGTGACGGGAGGGGCGAGCGGCATCGGGTTCGCCTGCGCCTCGCAGTTCGCGGCCCGCGGCGCCACCGTCGTCATCGCGGACCTCAACGCCGAGGCCGCCGAGAAGGCGGCGGCGGCGATCGGGGGCGAGACGTGGGTCGTCGACCTCGGTGACACCGCGGCGCTCGACGCGCTCACCCTCGACGCCGACATCCTCGTGAACAACGCGGGAATCCAGCGCGTCGCCTCGATCGTCGATTTCGACCCTGACGCGTTCCGCCTCATCCAGCGCATCATGCTCGAGGCGCCGTTCCTCCTGATCCGCGCGGCGCTCCCCGGCATGTACGAGCGCGGCTGGGGCCGCATCGTCAACATCTCGAGCGTGCATGGGCTTCGTGCGAGCGCATTCAAGTCGGCGTACGTCGCCGCCAAGCACGGCCTCGAGGGTCTCTCGAAGGTGACGGCGCTCGAGGGGGCCGAGCACGGCGTCACCAGCAACTGCATCAATCCCGGATACGTGCGCACGCCGCTGGTCGAGAAGCAGATCGCCGACCAGGCGAAGGTGCACGGCATCCCCGAGGACGAGGTGGTCGAGAAGGTCATGCTGACCGAGGCCGCGATCAAGCAGCTCGTCGAGGCCGATGATGTCGCGTCGCTCGTGGGCTGGTTGGTCTCGGATGCCGCGGCGATGGTCACCGGTGCGTCGTACACCATGGACGGCGGATGGTCCGCACGATGAGCGCCCATGTCGCTCATCCCCTCGACGTGGCCGTCGAGGGCGGCACCCTTCACGCGATCGTCTGGGAGCCGGTGGACGAGGTTCTCGGCGAGGTCGTGCTCGTGCACGGCGTCACCTCGTCCCTGCACGCCTGGGACGATGTCGTGCCGCTGCTTCCCGGCTACCGGCTGATCGCCCCCGACCTGCGCGGACGCGGGGCGAGCAACGGCATCACGCATCCCGCCGGGATGGCGGCCCATGCCGCCGACCTGGCCGCGCTCCTCGACGCCGCCAACGTGACGAGCTCCCTGGTGGTCGGCCACTCGATGGGCGCGTTCGTGTCGCTCGCGTTCGCCTACCTCTACCCGGAGCGCGTGAGTCGTCTGCTGCTCATCGACGGCGGGCTGCCGCTCGACGTGCCCGCGGGGCTCGACACCGACACGCTCGTCGCGGCGATCCTGGGGCCGACGGCCGAACGGCTCTCCCGCCGCTTCGCGAGCGTCGACGACTATCTCGACTTCTGGCGGGTGCATCCCGCGTTCCGGGACGACTGGTCGGCGACCCTCGAGGACTACCTCGCCTACGACCTCGTCGATGACGGCGCCGGGATGCTGCGTCCCGCCACGAGCTACGAGATCACCGCCGCGGACACGCTCGACATGAACACCGGTGATGTGCTGCCGGCGGCTCTCGCCGCGCTCGCACATCCGACGCGGTTCCTGACGGTGCCGCGCGGCCTGCAGAACGAGGAGCCGGGGCTCTACGCCCCCGACTACCTGGAACGCCTGCTCCCGACCGTTCCCGGTGTCGTGCATTCCCGCATCCCCGGTTTCAATCACTACACGATCGTGCTGTCCGGGGGCGGCGCGGCGATCGTCGCCGCCGAGATCCGCGAGCAGGTGGCCGCGGCATCCGACTCGGTCTGACGCCCGGGCTCAGTTCCCCCCGGCGCGGTGCCCCGCGATGCGGGTCGTCAGCTGGTGGGCGTGCGCGAGCAGGATGCGTCCGATCTCGGCGCGGCGCTCGGGGGCGAAGCGGAAGTCGACGCCGGTGAGGCTCAGCGCCCACTGCGGGTGACCGTCGCGGGTGAAGACGGCCGCGCCCATGCCGTAGCTGCCCTCGACGATGAGGCCGGGATTGACGGCGTAGCCGCGCTCGACCGTCTCGGCCATGCGGGCGCGCAGGCGGTCCTGTCGGTGAGCCGCTCCCCAGGCGCGGGGGAGGTCGGGATGCCGCTCGAAGTAGGCGTCCACATCGTGGTCGGGGAGGAACGAGAGGATGGCGAGCCCCGCCGAGGCGACACCGAGGGGGAACCGCACGCCCTCCGACAGCACCCGCGAGCGGATCGGGAACGACCCCTCCTCTTCGAGCAGGCACACCGTCTCGTCGCCACGCCGCACCGACAGGAACGCGCTCTCCTCGGTGCGCACCGCGAGTGAGCGCACGATGTCGCGGGCGACGCCGGTCACGTCGTAGCGAGCGGCGGCTACCGTGCCCATGAGATACAGCTCGGGGCCTGGGCGCCAGCTGGCGGCGGACTCGTCGAGGTCGACCAGGCCCTCGTGCCGCAGCGCCGTGAGCAGGCGGTGCGCGGTGGGCCGGGTGAGTCCCGTGGCCCGCGCGGCATCCGTCACGCTGACGCCGTCGGCGCCGGCGCGGGTCACGACCCGCAGCAGGGCGGCGGCGCGGGCGACGGCCTGCGCTCCCGGAACCGTCGTCGTGGTGTCCATGATGTGGACACTATGCGCCTATTCGCCCACATCGCAAGCACCTGATGGGCAGGATGCCGCACCCCGGCGAGACTCGGGGAGGACTCACCGACGACCACCCACGATCCGCTCGACGAAGGAGTGACCCGTGATCGACAAAGAAGTCGCGACGCCTGCCGAGGCCGTCGCCGACATCCCCGACGGCGCCAGCCTGGCGGTCGGAGGCTTCGGCCTCTCCGGCAACCCGATGGCCCTCATCGACGCCCTGCTCGCGCAGGGCACGAGCGACCTCTCGATCGTCTCGAACAACTGCGGCGTCGACGACTGGGGTCTCGGCGTGCTGCTGAACGCCCGCCGCATCCGCAAGATGACGTCGTCGTACGTGGGGGAGAACAAGGAGTTCGAGCGGCAGTTCCTCTCGGGCGAGCTCGAGCTCGAGCTCACCCCGCAGGGAACCCTCGCCGAGAAGCTGCGCGCCGGCGGATCGGGCATCGCCGCGTTCTACACGCAGTCGGGCGTCGGCACGCAGGTCTCGGAGGGCGGGCTTCCCCGCCGCTACGACGGCTCCGGAGGCGTCGCCGTCGCGTCGCCCGCCAAGGACGTGCGCTCCTTCGACGTCTCGGGTCGGGCCCGCGACTACGTGCTCGAGGAGGCGATCGTCACCGACTTCGCGCTCGTGCACGCGTGGCGGGGGGACCGCCACGGCAACCTCGTGTTCCACAAGGCGGCGCGCAACTTCAACCCGCTCGCCGCGATGGCCGGGCGCATCTGCATCGTGCAGGTCGAGGAGCTCGTCGAGCCCGGAGTGCTCGACCCCGACGCCGTGCACCTGCCCGGCGTCTACGTGCACCGCATCGTC
>NZ_LMPK01000009.1:107205-107870 GCF_001423825.1 Microbacterium sp. Leaf351 | reverse complement strand
GGGGGGGGGCATGACCATGGCGCTCACGCGCACCGAGATGGCCGCGCGCGCGGCTCAGGAGCTCGCCGACGGCTCGTACGTCAACCTGGGGATCGGCCTGCCGACCCTCGTGCCGAACTACGTGCCCGCGGGCGTGACGGTGGTGCTGCAGTCCGAGAACGGCATTCTCGGCGTCGGCCCGTACCCTTTCGACGAGGACGTCGATCCCGATCTCGTCAATGCCGGCAAGGAGACCGTGACCGTGCTTCCGGGTGCCGCGTTCTTCGACTCGGCGACGAGCTTCGGCATGATCCGTGGCGGCAAGATCGACGCCGCGATCCTCGGGGCCATGCAGGTCTCGGCCACGGGCGACCTCGCGAACTGGATGATCCCCGGGAAGATGGTCAAGGGCCCGGGCGGCGCGATGGACCTCGTGCACGGAGCGGCGAAGGTCGTCGTCCTCATGGAGCACGTCGCGAAGGACGGCTCCCCGAAGATCGTCGACGCGTGCAGCCTGCCGCTCACGGGCCGCGGGGTCGTCGACCGGATCATCACCGACCTCGCCGTGATCGACGTGACTCCCGACGGACTCGTGCTGACCGAGCTCGCGCCGGGTGTCACGATCGACGAGGTCGTCGCCGCGACCGAGCCCGCGCTCGTCATCGCCGACACGCTTAAGGTGGACG
>NZ_LMPK01000009.1:103993-107155 GCF_001423825.1 Microbacterium sp. Leaf351 | reverse complement strand
CCCAGGGGGGCATCCCCGCCGGTGCCGTCGATGCGGTGATCGTCGGGCAGGTCCTTCCGGCGGGGTCGGGTCAGAACCCGGCGCGACAGGTCGCGATCGGCGCGGGGATCGGGTGGGATGTCCCGGCTCACAGCGTGAACAAGGTGTGCCTCTCGGGCCTCACGGCCGTCATCGACGCGGCGCGCATGATCCGGCTCGGCGATGCGCGCGTCGTCGTGGCCGCGGGCATGGAGTCCATGACCCGGGCGCCGCACCTGATGATGAACTCCCGGTCGGGCTGGAAGTACGGCTCGGTCGAGGTTCTCGACCACATGGCCCTCGACGGGCTCACCGACGCCTACGAGCACGACAGCATGGGAGCCTCCACCGAACGGTTGAACCCGACCTATCAGCTCACCCGCACGCAGCAGGACCACGTCGCCGCCCTGTCCCATCAGCGAGCGGCTGCCGCGCAGGCGGCGGGGGTCTTCGACGGCGAGATCGTGCCGATCGAGGTGCCCCAGCGCAAGGGCGAGCCGCTGCGGCTGACCGCCGACGAGGGGGTGCGCCCGGAGACCACCATCGAGACGCTCGCGGCGCTGCGTCCGGCTTTCGCCGAGGGCGGCACCATCACCGCCGGCAACTCGTCGCCGATCTCCGACGGTGCCTCCGCGGTCGTGCTCACGACGCGGGCCCACGCCGACGATCAGGGCTGGACCGTGCTCGCCGCGGTCGGTGCCTCCGGCCAGGTGGCCGGCCCCGACAACTCGCTCCACGCGCAGCCCGCCCACGCCATCGAAGTGGCCGTGCAGAAGCACGGCATCACGGTCGGCGACCTCGACCTCATCGAGATCAACGAGGCGTTCGGGGCGGTGGTGGCGGCATCCACCGCTCGTCTCGGCGTCTCGGAGGAGATCGTCAACATCCACGGCGGGGGCATCGCGATCGGGCACCCGATCGGGGCATCCGGCAACAGGCTCGTCGTGCACGTGGTGCACGAGCTGGTGCGCCGGGGATCGGGCACCGCGGCCGTCGCGCTGTGCGGCGGCGGCGGTCAGGGCGACGCGCTGATCATCACGCGCTGATCATCACGCGCTGACAGCACGACGCCCGCCCTCTGCGGGAGGGCGGGCGTCGCCGTGTGTCGGGTGCGCTCAGCGGCGCAGGCGCTTGGCGAGCAGCTTCGCCTGCTTGTCGGCGACGGGGGAGTCGTTGCCGATCACGTGTCCGTGGCCGGCTCGGAAGGTGTCGACGATCGCGCCGATCGCGAGCGCAAGGGTGATGCCCCAGCTCAGCCACGCGAGCGCGGTGCGCCAGGTGAACGGCTCGTCGCTCCCGCGCAGACCGCGCAGCAGGGTGAATCCGCTCGTGATGGCGCCGATGATGCCCGTGCCGAAGAGGTACTTGCGCATGTGTCAACCGTAGTCGGCTCGCTGACGGGTGCGGATAGCCTGGACGGACCGAATCAGAGAGCAGGGCCCTTGTGACTCAGGCCGACTTCGTGGTCGTGGCAAACAGACTCCCGGTGGATCGCGACGACGACGGTGGCTGGCGGAATTCGCCGGGTGGTCTCGTCACCGCGCTCGAGCCGGTCATGCGCAAGCGTGACGGCGCGTGGGTCGGATGGCCCGGCAAAGCCGACCTGGAGCTCGACCCGCTCGAGGTCGACGGCATCTTCATCGTGCCGGTCGCGCTCTCCGCGGCGGAGGTCGAGAACTACTACGAAGGCTTCTCGAACGACACGATCTGGCCGCTGTACCACGACGTGATCGCGGCGCCGCGGTACAAGCGCATCTGGTGGGACACCTACGTGGCGGTGAACCGTCGTTTCGCTGAGGCGGCGGCGGAAGTCGCGGCCTCCGGCGCGACGGTCTGGGTGCAGGACTACCAGCTGCAGCTCGTTCCGGCGCTGCTGCGGGAGCTGCGGCCCGACCTGACGATCGGCTACTTCCATCACATTCCGTTCCCGGCATACGGGATCTTCGCCCAGCTGCCCTGGCGTCGTCAGGTGCTGGAGGGTCTCCTCGGCGCCGACGTCATCGGCTTCCAGCGAGTGGCCGACGCCGGCAACTTCGCCCGCGCCGTGCGCCGCCAGTTCCACTACGAGACGCGCGCCAGCGGCATCCGGGTGCCGACGCCCGACGGTGGCACGCGCCTCGCGCTCGCCAAGGCGTTCCCGATCTCGATCGACGCCGACTCCTACATCGAGCTCGCGCAACGGGAGGACGTGCGCGCGCGGGCGGCGGAGATCCGCGCGAGCCTCGGGAATCCCCGCAAGATCCTGCTGGGAGTCGATCGACTCGACTACACCAAGGGCATCCGCCACCGGCTGAAGGCGTTCGGTGAACTGCTGGGCGACGGCTCCCTCTCGGTCGAGGACGTCACCCTCGTGCAGGTCGCGAGCCCCAGCCGGGAGCGCGTCGAGGCGTACATGCAGCTGCGCGACGAGATCGAACTGACGGTGGGGCGCATCAACGGCGACCACGACACGATGGGGCACACGGCGATCCGCTACCTGCACCAGGCATACCCGCGCGAGGAGATGGTGGCGCTCTACCTCGCGGCCGACGTGATGCTCGTGACGGCGCTGCGCGACGGCATGAACCTCGTCGCGAAGGAGTACGTCGCCACCCGCACCGACAACCGCGGTGTGCTGGTGCTGAGCGAGTTCGCGGGAGCCGCCGACGAGCTGGGCAGTGCGCTGCTGATCAATCCCCACGACATCGACGGGGTGAAGGACGCCATCCGCCGCGCGATCGACATGCCGGCGGCCGAGCAGGGACGACGGATGCGGGCGCTGCGTCGCCGCGTGCTCGAACACGACGTCGAGGACTGGTCGCGCTCGTTCCTGGCGGCGCTCGACGCGACCCGCTCGGACGCCCGGTGACCGCGACCGCGCCGGAGGCGGCGACCGAGCGCATCGCTCGGGTCGCGGCATCCGATGTACTTCTCGTGGCACTCGATTTCGACGGCACCCTGTCGCACACGGTCGACGAGCCGATGTCGGCGCGCATGATCCCCGCCGCTCGCGCGGCGCTCGGTGCGCTGGCGGCTGCGCCCCGCACCCACGTCGCGCTCGTGTCGGGGCGCTCGCTCGCCGACCTGCGGGTGATCGCCGAGCACGACGACGCGTCGCCGTGGCACCTGGCGGGCTCGCACGGCATCGAGTACTGGCATCCGGGG
>NZ_LMPK01000009.1:86578-103962 GCF_001423825.1 Microbacterium sp. Leaf351 | reverse complement strand
CCGCCGAGGGTCTCGTCGCCGACCTCGACGGCGCCTGGATCGAACGCAAGAGCTTCGGCTTCGGTGTGCACACCCGGCTGAGCGAGCCGGATGCCGCGGCCACCGCCCAGCGGCGGGTCGACGACCTGGTGGCGCGCGAGGCGCCCGCCTGGCGACGTCGCACCGGGCACGACATCGTCGAGTACGCGTTCCGTGAGGGCGGGAAGGATGACGCGGTCCGCCGCCTCGCCGATCGCGTCGGTGCGACCGCCGTCGTGTTCGCCGGCGACGACGTCACCGACGAAGACGCGCTGCGCGCCCTGGGGCCGGCGGACCTCGGCGTGCGGGTCGGTGCGGGGGAGACCGCCGCGGCCGTGCGGGTGGGCTCGCCCGAGGAGCTCGCGGCCCTGCTGCAGCACCTCGCCGACGCCCGCGGCTGAGCGACCGCGCGTACGTCCCGCGCGTGCGCCGGGGGGAATGCGGCCCGGGCCTACACTCTGTTACATGCCTGAAACCCCCGCTGCATCCGGCGCGCCCGCCGTCGACATCAAGCCCCGCAGCCGCGTCGTCACCGATGGCATCGAAGCCACCACGTCGCGCGGAATGCTCCGCGCCGTGGGCATGGGCGACGAGGACTGGGACAAGCCCCAGATCGGCATTGCGTCGAGCTGGAACGAGATCACCCCCTGCAACCTGAGCCTCGACCGGCTCGCCCAGGGCGCCAAGGAGGGCGTGCACTCCGGTGGCGGCTACCCGCTGCAGTTCGGCACCATCTCCGTCTCCGACGGCATCTCGATGGGCCACGAGGGCATGCACTTCTCGCTGGTCTCCCGCGAGGTCATCGCCGACTCCGTCGAGACGGTCATCATGGCCGAGCGCCTCGACGGCTCCGTGCTTCTCGCCGGCTGCGACAAGTCGATCCCCGGCATGCTGATGGCCTCCGCCCGCCTCGACCTCTCCAGCGTGTTCCTCTACGCGGGGTCGATCGCTCCCGGCTGGGTCAAGCTCAGCGACGGCACCGAGAAGGATGTCACGATCATCGACTCGTTCGAGGCGGTCGGCGCCTGCCTCGCGGGCAAGATGAGCGAGGCCGACCTCAAGCGCATCGAGTGCGCGATCGCCCCCGGTGAGGGCGCGTGCGGCGGCATGTACACCGCCAACACCATGGCCTCGGTCGCCGAGGCCCTCGGGCTCAGCCTCCCGGGCTCGGCCGCGCCGCCCTCGGCGGACCGTCGCCGCGACTACTTCGCCCATCGCTCGGGCGAGGCCGTCGTGAACCTGCTGCGCCAGGGCGTCACGACCCGCGACATCCTCACCAAGGAGGCCTTCGAGAACGCGATCGCCCTCGCGATGGCCCTCGGCGGCTCGACCAACGTCGTGCTGCACCTGCTCGCGATCGCCCGCGAGGCGGACGTCGAGCTGAGCCTCCACGACTTCAACCGCATCGGCGACAAGGTTCCCCACGTCGCCGACATGAAGCCGTTCGGCAAGTACGTCATGAACGACGTCGACCGCCACGGCGGCATCCCGGTGATCATGAAGGCGATGCTCGACGAGGGTCTGCTGCACGGCGACGCGCTCACCGTGACCGGCAAGACGCTCGCGGAGAACCTGGCCGATCTCGACCCCGACCCGGTCGACGGCACCGTCATCCACACTTTCGACAACCCCATCCACGCCACCGGCGGCCTGACGATCCTGCACGGCTCGCTCGCCCCCGAGGGTGCCGTGGTGAAGACCGCGGGCTTCGACGCCGCCGTCTTCGAGGGTCCCGCCCGCGTGTTCGAGCGCGAGCGTGCCGCGATCGACGCTCTCGCCGAGGGATCGATCGAGGCGGGCAGCGTGGTCGTCATCCGCTACGAGGGCCCCAAGGGCGGCCCCGGCATGCGCGAGATGCTCGCGATCACGGCCGCCATCAAGGGCGCCGGGCTCGGCAAGGATGTACTACTCTTGACGGACGGTCGATTCTCCGGCGGCACAACCGGCCTCTGCATCGGCCACATAGCACCCGAAGCGGTGGACGCAGGTCCCATCGCCTTCGTGCGCGATGGTGATCTGATACGGGTCGATATCGCGGCTCGCACTCTCGACCTACTCGTCGATGATGCAGAGCTCGACTCCCGCCGCTCTGGCTGGGAGCCGCTTCCCCCGCGCTACACCCGAGGCGTTCTGGCCAAGTACTCCAAGCTCGTGCGCTCCGCCGCGGAGGGCGCGACCACGGGGTGACCCCGCCGCATCCCATTCACCCACTCCTGTCGAGGTACTCATCATGTCCGCCGACACCGCACCGGCTGTGCCGCGCCCGCCGGCACGTACTGCGTCCGCTCCCGTGATCACCGGGGCCGAGTCTGTCGTCCGCACCCTCGAGCTTCTCGGGGTCACCGACGTCTTCGGTCTTCCCGGCGGCGCGATCCTGCCGGTCTACGACCCGCTCATGGACTCGTCGAAGATCCGCCACATCCTCGTCCGCCACGAGCAGGGGGCCGGTCACGCCGCCCAGGGCTACGCGGCGGCGACCGGCAAGACGGGGGTTGCGATCGCGACGTCCGGGCCCGGCGCCACGAACCTCGTCACCGCGATCGCCGACGCCTACATGGACTCGGTGCCGATCGTCTGCATCACCGGGCAGGTGTTCTCGACCCTCATGGGTACGGACGCCTTCCAGGAGGCCGACATCGTCGGCATCACGATGCCGATCACGAAGCACTCGTTCCTCGTGAAGGATGCCTCGGAGATCCCCGGAGCGATCACCGCGGCCTTCGAGATCGCCAGCACCGGCCGCCCCGGACCCGTGCTCGTCGACATCACGAAGGACGCGCAGCAGGCCGAGGTGCCGTTCGTGTGGCCGGCGAAGATCGACCTGCCCGGCTACCGTCCGGTGACGAAGGCGCACGGCAAGCAGATCCAGGCGGCCGCGCAGCTGATCGCCGAGTCGTCGAAGCCGGTGCTGTACGTCGGCGGCGGTGTGGTGCGCTCGCAGGCCTCGGCCGAGCTGCGCACCCTGGCCGAGGCGACCGGCGCTCCCGTGGTGACGACGCTCATGGCGCGCGGCGCGTTCCCGGACTCGCACCCGCAGCAGCTGGGGATGCCGGGCATGCACGGCACGGTGCCGGCGGTGCTCGCCCTCCAGGAGGCCGACCTGATCGTCGCCCTCGGTGCCCGCTTCGACGACCGCGTGACGGGCAAGGCCTCGCTGTTCGCCCCGAACGCGAAGGTCGTGCACGTCGACATCGACCCTGCGGAGATCTCGAAGATCCGCATCGCCGACGTACCGATCGTGGGCGACCTGCGCGACGTGCTGGTCGACCTCGACACGGCGTACGCGCAGGCGGTCGCCGCGCAGGACGGTCGCGCCGACCTCACCGAGTGGTGGTCGTTCCTCGACGGCCTGCGTACCGAGTTCCCGCTCGGCTACGCGCCCACGAGCGACGGTCTCCTCGCGCCGCAGCAGATCATCAGCCGCATCGGCGAGCTGACCGGTCCCGAGGGCATCTACGCGGCGGGCGTGGGCCAGCATCAGATGTGGGCGGCGCAGTTCATCGGCTACGAGCGTCCGAACGCGTGGCTCAACTCCGGTGGCGCCGGAACCATGGGCTACGCGGTGCCCGCCGCGATGGGCGCGAAGGTCGCTGAGCCCGACCGTGTCGTGTGGGCGATCGACGGCGACGGCTGCTTCCAGATGACCAACCAGGAGCTCGCCACCTGCACGATCAACCAGATTCCGATCAAGGTCGCGATCATCAACAACTCGTCGCTGGGCATGGTGCGGCAGTGGCAGACCCTCTTCTACGACGGGCGCTACTCGAACACCGACCTGAACACGGGCCACGACACCATCCGGGTGCCCGACTTCCTCAAGCTCGCGGAAGCCTACGGATGCCTCGGCATCCGCGTGGAGCGCGAGGACGAGATCGACGCGGCCATCGAGCTGGCGCTCGCGACCAACGACCGTCCGGTCGTGATCGACTTCGTCGTGAGCCGTGACGCCATGGTGTGGCCGATGGTGCCGCAGGGCGTCAGCAACAGCTATGTCCAGTACGCGCGTGACCACGCGCCCGCGTTCGAGCAGGAGGACTGACCATGACCAGTCACGTGCTGAGCCTCCTCGTGGAGAACAAGCCCGGTCTGCTGACCCGCGTCGCGGGCCTGTTCGCGCGTCGCGGCTTCAACATCGAGTCGCTCGCGGTGGGTGTCACCGAGGTGCCGGGTCTGTCCCGCATCACGGTGGTGGTCGACGTCGACGACCTCCCGCTCGAGCAGGTCACCAAGCAGCTGAACAAGCTGATCAACGTGATCAAGATTGTCGAGCTGGATGCCGCGGCATCCGTGCAGCGCGAGCACGTGCTCGTGAAGGTGCGCACCGACAACAGCAACCGCTCCAGCGTGCTGGAGGTCGTGAACCTCTTCCGCGCCTCGGTGGTCGACTACGCGCCGGACGCACTCGTGGTCGAGGTGACCGGCGACCGCGGCAAGGTGGATGCGCTGCTGCGCGCTCTCGAGCCGTTCGGCATCAAGGAGCTCGCCCAGTCGGGCCTCCTCGCCATCGGCCGCGGGCCGAAGAGCATCACCGAGCGGGTCCTCCGCGCCTGACCGTGCGCACCCGGGAGGGTGCGACATCCCGTTTCATCACAGCTTCAACAGAAGGAGAAAGACAAGTGGCAGAGATCTTCTACGACGACGACGCCGACCTCGCGCTCATCCAGGCGAAGAAGGTCGCGGTCGTCGGCTACGGCTCGCAGGGACACGCGCACGCGCAGAACCTCCGCGACTCGGGCGTCGAGGTCGTCATCGCCCTCAAGGAGGGCTCGAAGTCGACCGCGAAGGCTCAGGAGGACGGCTTCGAGGTCAAGACCGTGGCCGAGGCGGCCGAGTGGGCGGACCTCATCATGATCCTCGCGCCCGACCAGCACCAGCGGTCGATCTACAACGACGAGATCAAGCCCCACCTCGCGGCGGGCAAGACGCTGGCGTTCGCGCACGGCTTCAACATCCGCTTCGGCTACATCGAGGCGCCCGAGGGCGTCGACGTGATCCTCGTGGCCCCCAAGGCCCCGGGTCACACGGTGCGTCGCGAGTTCGTCGCCGGTCGCGGCATCCCGGACATCATCGCCGTCGAGAAGGATGCCTCGGGTCAGGCGTGGGACGTCGCGAAGGCGTACGCCAAGGCCATCGGGGGAACCCGTGCCGGTGTGATCAAGACCACCTTCACGGAGGAGACCGAGACCGACCTGTTCGGTGAGCAGGCCGTTCTCTGCGGTGGTGTGTCGCAGCTGATCCAGTACGGCTTCGAGACCCTCACCGAGGCCGGCTACCAGCCGCAGATCGCCTACTTCGAGGTGCTGCACGAGCTCAAGCTCATCGTCGACCTCATGTGGGAGGGCGGCATCGCCAAGCAGCGCTGGAGCGTGTCGGACACCGCCGAGTACGGCGACTACGTCTCGGGCCCCCGCGTGATCGACCCGCGCGTCAAGGAGAACATGCAGGGCGTGCTCGCCGACATCCAGTCGGGTGCGTTCGCAGAGCGCTTCATCGGCGACCAGGACGCCGGCGCCCCCGAGTTCCACGCTCTGCGTGAGAAGGCGGCTCAGCACCCCATCGAGGCCGTGGGTCGCGACCTGCGTGCGCTCTTCGCGTGGAAGCAGCAGGACGCGGACTACGTCGAGGGCAGCGCCGCGCGCTGATCCTCTCGATCCTCCGACGTCGCAGCCTCCCGCGACCGTCGCGGCGACCTGTGGTCGCCCGGCGGTCGCGGGAGGCTCCGGCGTTTCGGTCCCGGGTCGGGGCGCGCGACGCGGGGTAGTGCGACGGCGTGAGAGGGTGGACGCATGGCCAGACCCGACGACGACGATGCCCTGCGCTGGGACGGTGACGACGATCCGACGCTGACGCCGTCGGGCGTCTCGCAGTCCGCTCCTCGTGCGGCATCCGCTCCGTCCCCCGCCGCGCCCGCGAAGGCGACCCTCCCCGAGGGGTTCGCCGCGGTCGGCAAGGGCAGCGACGAGGTCGAGACGGCGGATGCCGCCGGCGACGCAGTCGCGGCGGGCCCCGCGCCGATGGGCAACGCGATGCTCGTGACAGTGGGCGTGCTGGGCGGCGTGTACGCGCTCTGGACGATCGGCTGGATCATCGGGGGGCTGCGCCTGCGCACGGTCGCCGACGTGCTGGTCGACCCGGTCGCCTACGCGGTGGCGATGTGGCTGGCGGTGGCCACGCCCGCGATCTGGTTCTTCGTCACGTCGTGGCTGACGGCGCGCTCGCGCAGTTGGCTGCGCCTCGTGCTGCTGATCGCCGGGGCGGCGCTGCTCGTGCCGTGGCCGTTCGTGATGGTCGGGGCGGTGGGGTCATGACGACGGATGCCGCTCCTCGCCGCCGTGCGGCGCTGCCGGTGTGGCTCGTGGCCACGGTCTCTGCGTTCTTCGGTCTGTTCTACGCGTACGCCGTGTGGGCGGCGGTGGGCTTCCTCATCTCGCAGGCGTCGGGTCCGCTCGGTCTGAACGGCTACGGCTGGTTCGTGCTCATCCTCGCCGTCGTGTTCCCCGCGATCGCCTTCGCGATCGCCTTCGCGATCGGCTGGCGTCGGCGGCTGCTGCCGTTCGCGGCGATCCTGCTCACCGGGCTCGGTGTGACGGCGGTGTTCTGGGTGAACGTACTGGGCTACGCGGCGGCCTACGGCGCGCAGCTGCTGGGTTCCTGACGCTCTGCGAGCCCGTCACACGGTCGGAGCGGCATCGCCCGGCGCGATAGGCTGGCGCTCACTGCGCCGTGCGACCTGCGGAGCCGCTGCGCGCTCGTCCTGCGCCGCGCGCGCTCCCGGAAACGCCGAAGGATCCACCCCGTGACGAAGCCCGTCGTGCTCATCGCCGAAGAACTCTCTCCCGCCACGATCGAGGCTCTCGGGCCCGACTTCGAGGTGCGCCATGTCGACGGCGCCGACCGTTCGGCGCTGCTGCCCGCCCTCGCCGACGTCGACGCCGTGCTCGTGCGCTCGGCGACGAAGCTCGACGCCGAGGCGATCGCCGCGGCCCCTCAGCTCAAGGTGATCGCTCGCGCGGGTGTCGGTCTCGACAACGTCGACATCAAGGCGGCCACGACCGCGGGCGTCATGGTCGTGAACGCGCCGACCTCGAACATCATCTCGGCGGCCGAGCTCACGATCGGCCACATCCTCTCGCTCGCGCGGCGCATCCCCGCCGCTCACGCGTCGCTCGCCGGCGGCGCGTGGAAGCGCTCGTCGTACACGGGTGTCGAGCTGTACGAGAAGACCCTCGGCATCATCGGTCTCGGCCGCATCGGCGCGCTGATCGCGGCGCGCGTGCAGGCGTTCGGGGTGAACGTCGTCGCGTACGACCCGTATGTGACGAGCGCTCGTGCGCAGCAGCTCGGAGTGACCCTCGTGACCCTCGACGAGCTGCTCGAGCAGAGCGACTTCGTGACGATCCACATGCCGAAGACGCCCGAGACGACCGGAATGATCGGCGTCGAGCAGCTGCGTCGCATGAAGCCGACGGCGTATGTCGTCAACGTCGCCCGCGGCGGGCTCATCGACGAGCAGGCGCTGTTCGACGCGCTGTCGACCGGGGAGATCGCCGGTGCCGGTCTCGACGTCTTCACGGCCGAGCCGCCGAAGGAGGGCTCCGTGGCGGCCGCCCTCACGGCGCTCCCGAACGTCGTCGTGACGCCCCACCTCGGCGCGTCGACCGATGAGGCCCAGGAGAAGGCGGGCGTCTCGGTCGCGAAGTCGGTCAAGCTCGCCCTCGAGGGCGACCTCGTGCCCGACGCGGTGAATGTCGCCGGCGGCGTGATCGACCCGTTCGTGCGCCCCGGCATCGCGCTCGTCGAGAAGCTCGGTCAGATCCTCGCGGGCCTCGCGACCGGCGCCGTCACGCGCATCGACCTCGACGTGCGCGGCGAGCTCGCCGCCTACGACGTGAAGGTCTACGAGCTGGCCGCGCTGAAGGGGTACTTCTCGCGCATCGTGAGCGACAACGTCTCGTACGTCAACGCTCCGCTGCTCGCGCAGCAGCGCGGGGTGGAGATCTCGCTGACGACCTCGCCCGACTCGAAGGACTACCGCAACACCACGACGCTGCGCGCCGCGCTGGCCGACGGCTCGACCCTGACGGTCGCCGGCACCCTCTCGGGCACGAAGATGGTCGAGAAGATCATCGGCATCAACGACTACGACATCGAGGTGCCGATCGCCGAGCACCACATCGTGATGCTCTACACCGACCGCCCCGGCATCGTCGCTGTCTACGGGCAGAAGTTCGGCGAGGCGGGCATCAACATCGCGGGCATGCAGATCGCACGTCGTTCGGCGGGTGGCCAGGCTCTCGCGGTGCTGACGGTCGACTCGCCGGTTCCCGACGAGATCCTCGCCGAGGTCAGCGGTGCGATCCAGGCCGACCTCTTCCGCGAGCTCTCGCTGACCGAGGTCTGAGCGCGCCGGCTCAGACGGCGCTGCGCTCGACGAGGGCGATGAGCGCCCCTAGGGCGTCGTCGTCGAGGTCGGGTCCGGGCACGGAGCCGGTCGAGAGCGCGTTGTTGAAGTAGAGCCCGTCGCTGACGAGCATCACGAGCTGCAGTGCGGTCTCGTCGCGCGTGTGGGGGCGGAGGGTCTCCTCCCACACGTCGCGCAGGCGTCGGAGGGCGTCGGATGCCACGGCGTCGCCGTTCTGCGCGAGGCGCGACACGGTGACGATCGTGCGGTCGAACGGCGTGTTGTGCATGATCGATGACCGCATGAACGCGGCGATCGCGCCGACGGGGGAGGTGGCGACATCCGCCATCTCGGCGACGCCGCGGGAGGACATCCGCTCGATCACGGCGGACTGCAGGGCGTCCTTCGACGCGAAGTGGTAGAGCAGGCCCCCCTTCGAGACGCCGGCGGCGCGGGCGACGGCGTCCATCGTGGCGGCGGCCGGGCCGTCGGCGATCACGACGTCTTCGTAGGCGTCGAGCACGCTCTCGCGGGCGCGGGGAGGGCGACTCATGCGTTCCAGGGTAGTGAGGAGGCATCCGGCACTCTGTTACTATACCAACTGGACGGTATAGAAATGATGACACTGACTGAAGAGATCCGCCTGGCCGACGAGCAGGGGAAGCGGGTGGGATGGCGCGGCTGGGCCGCGCTCGTCGTGCTGATGCTGCCCGTGCTGCTCATCTCGGTCGACAACACCGTGCTGAGCTTCGCGCTGCCCGACATCTCCCTGCAGCTCGGCCCCACGGCCGTGCAGCAGCTGTGGATCGTCGACGTGTATCCGCTGGTGCTCGCCGGCTTCCTCGTGACGATGGGCACGCTCGGCGACCGGTTCGGCCGGCGACAGATGCTGCTCATCGGCGCCACCGGCTTCGCCGCCGTCTCCGCGGTGACCGCGTTCGCGCCGTCGGCGGAGCTGCTGATCGCCGGCCGCGCCCTGATGGGCGTGTTCGGGGCCATGCTGATGCCCTCGACGCTGTCGCTGCTGCGCAGCATCTTCACTCACCGCGACCAGCGGCGCCTCGCGATCGCGGTGTGGGCGTCGATGTTCTCCGCGGGTGCCGCGCTCGGGCCGATCGTCGGCGGCGTGCTGCTGTCGCACTTCGCCTGGGGTTCGGTCTTCCTGATGGCCGTTCCCGTGCTCATCCCGCTGCTGGTGTTCGCGCCGCTGCTCGTGCCCGAGAGCCGCGACCCGCGGCCCGGTCGCATCGACCCGGTGAGCATCGTGCTGTCGATGGCGGCGACCGTGCCGATCGTGTGGGCCACCAAGGAGACCGCCGTTCACGGCGTGGGCACTGTCCCGCTCGTGCTCGTCGTCGTCGGTCTCACGGCCGGCACGCTGTTCGTGCGCCGGCAGCTGCGCGCGGAGCGCCCCATGCTCGACATGCGACTGTTCCGCTCGGGAACCTTCTCGGGCGCGCTCATCGTGAACCTCCTCAGTGTCGTCGCCCTCGTCGGATTCCTGTTCTTCGTCGCTCAGCACCTGCAGCTGATCGTGGGGCTCTCGCCGATCGAGGCGGGCCTCGCGCTCGTGCCCGGACTCGCCGTGATGATCGCGGCGGGGCTCATCGTCGTGCCGATAGCGATGCGCGCCCCCGCCCGGGTGGTCGTGCCGGTCGCGCTCGTCTTCGCGTTCGCGGGCTACGTGGCCGTCGCGTTCGCCACGGAGTCCGGGTCGCTCGCGGTGCTCATCGGCGCGTTCGCGAGCCTCGGTGCCGGCATCGGCGCGGCCGAGACCGTCTCGAACGAGCTCATCCTCTCGAGTGCCCCGGCCGCCAAGGCGGGTGCCGCGAGTGCCGTCTCCGAGACGGCCTACGAGCTGGGTGCCGTGCTCGGCACCGCGGTGCTCGGTGGCGTGCTCACGGCGCTCTACCGCGCGCACCTGGTGGTGCCGGTCGGCGTGCCCGACGACGTCGCCGTCGCCGCACGCGAGACGCTTGCCGGGGCCGTGCACGCGGCGGGGGACCTGCCCGCCGCGGTCGGTCAGGCGCTGCAGGATGCCGCGGCATCCGCCTTCGACCAGGGAGCCTTCGTGACGGCGCTCATCGGGGCCGCGCTCGTCGTCGTGGCCGCCGTCGTGGCGGCCACTACGCTGGGATCGACCCGCAGCGCGGGACGGTCGGATCACTGACGAGCCGCAGCGCTGCCCTACCCGCGAGGAGAGCAATGTCGCGCGTCGTGAAGCTGGCCGTCATCCCCGGTGACGGCATCGGCCCCGAGGTCGTCGCCGAGGCCGAGAAGGTGCTCGACGCCGTCACGGCCGGCAGCGAGGTCGTCTTCGACAAGACGCGCTTCTCGCTCGGGGCGGCGCGCTACCTCGAGACCGGCGACACCCTCACCGACGCCGACCTCGCCGCCATCGCGGGGCACGACGCCATTCTGCTCGGAGCTGTCGGCGGTGTTCCCGGCGACCCTCGCCTGAAGGACGCGAACATCGAGCGAGGGCTGCTGCTGAAGCTGCGGTTCGAGCTCGACCACTACGTGAACCTGCGCCCGTCGACGCTCTACCCGAGCGTGCCGGGGCCGCTGCGCGACCCGGGCGAGGTCGACTTCGTCGTGGTGCGTGAAGGCACCGAAGGCCCCTACGTCGGCAACGGCGGGGCGATCCGCCGCGGCACGCCGCACGAGGTCGCGAACGAGACATCCGTGAACACCGCGTACGGTGTCGAACGGGTCGTCCGCTACGCGTTCGACCTCGCCGAACGACGGGGCAAGAAGCTCACCCTCGTGCACAAGACCAACGTGCTCGTCAACGCCGGGTCCCTCTGGCACCGGCTCGTGCTCGCGGTCGGCGCGGAGCACCCCGAGGTCGCCGTAAACTACATGCACGTCGATGCGGCCACGATCCACCTGGTCACGAACCCGTCCCGTTTCGACGTCATCGTCACCGACAACCTCTTCGGCGACATTCTGACCGACCTGGCCGGGGCCATCACCGGCGGCATCGGTCTCGCCGCCTCGGGGAACATCAACCCCGACGGTGCGTTCCCGTCGATGTTCGAGCCCGTTCACGGTTCGGCCCCCGACATCGCCGGCACCCAGCAGGCCGACCCCACGGCCGCGATCCTCTCCGTCGCGCTGCTGCTCGATCACCTCGGGCTCACCACGGAGGCCACCCGCGTCACCCGCGCCGTCGAGGCCGACATCGCCTCGCGCTCCGACGCCCCCCGCACGACTTCCGCCATCGGCGACGCGATCGCCGCGCACCTGCAGGCGTAACCTGACAGCACCGCGCGCTTCGCGCCGAGCATTCCAGGATGTGACATGACTCTCACCGACACGAACGACACCGCTCTCGCCCCCCTCGACTTCGCCGTCACGAAGAACCTCGCCGCCGCCTCTCCCGCGGCCCGCGAGGAGATCCTCGCGAACCCCGGATTCGGCCAGAAGTTCACCGACCACATGGTCGACATCTGCTGGTCGGCCGGCGGCGGCTGGCACCGCCCCCGCGTGCAGCCGTACGGTCCGATCTCGCTCGACCCCGCGGCATCCGTGCTGCACTACGGGCAGGAGATCTTCGAGGGGCTGAAGGCCTACCGCTGGGCCGACGGATCGATCCGCACGTTCCGCCCCGATCGCAACGCGGCGCGGCTGCGCGCGTCGGCCCGTCGGCTGGCCCTGCCGGAGCTTCCCACGGAGTATTTCGTGCAGTCGCTGCGTGAGCTCATCGCGGTCGACGGCGACTGGGTGCCGTCGGCTCCCGAGACGAGCCTGTACCTGCGCCCCTTCATGTTCGCGAAGGAGGCCTTCCTGGGCGTGCGCGCGGCGAAGAAGGTCGCGTACTACGTGATCGCGAGCCCCGCGGGCGCCTACTTCCACGGTGGCATCGCGCCGGTGAAGATCTGGCTCGAGACCGAGTTCTCCCGTGCGGGCAGCGGTGGTCTCGGTGCGGCGAAGACCGGCGGCAACTATGCCGCGAGCCTCCTCCCGCACGAGAAGGCGGCCGCCCACGGCTGCGCGCAGGAGCTCTACCTGGATGCCGCGGAGGGCCGCTACATCGAGGAGCTCGGCGGCATGAACGTCGTGTTCGTGCGACGCGACGGCAGCCTGCTGGTGCCGGAGTCCGACTCGATCCTGCCCTCGATCACCCGTGACTCGGTGCTCACCGTCGCGCGCGATCTCGGTCACGAGGCGGAGATCCGCCAGGTCGCGATCGACGAGTGGCGCGAGGGCGTCGACTCGGGCGAGATCGTCGAGGCGTTCGCGTGCGGCACGGCCGCCGTCATCACGCCGATCGGCCAGCTCATCGGCGAGGAGTACACCATCGGCGACCCCGACGCCCCGGCGGGCGCGCTCACGATGGAGATCCGCCAGGTGCTCACCGACATCCAGTACGGACGTCGCGAGGACACGCACGGCTGGATGCTGCGCCTCGACGACTGAGCATCTCTCACCGTCACGACGGCGGGCCGCGGCATCCACCGCGCGCCCGCCGTCGGCGTTCGTGCGCTGACTAGGCTGACGGGGTGAAGATCGCCCGTTTCAGCCACCAGGACGCCATCCGCTACGGCATCGTCGACGAGGGCGAGCTCGTCGTGCTCGCCGCCGACCCGCTGTTCGCCGGGTTCGAGACGACGGGGGAGCGCGTGCCGCTCGCCGACGCGGCGCTGCTGGCTCCGGTGATTCCGCGGTCGAAGGTCGTGTGCGTGGGGAAGAACTATCACGACCACGCGGCGGAGATGGGCGGTGAGGCGCCGGCGGCGCCGTTGCTGTTCCTGAAGCCCAACACCGCGGTCATCGGCCCGGGCGATTCGATCGTTCGTCCGCCGCAGTCCGAGCGCACCGACTTCGAGGGCGAGCTGGCCGTCGTGATCGGCCGCATCGCGAAGAACGTCCCCGCCGATCGGGCGCTCGACTACGTGTTCGGGTACACGGTCGGCAACGACGTCACCGCGCGGGACATCCAGTACTCCGACGGCCAGTGGACGCGCGGGAAGGGCTTCGACACGTTCTGCCCGCTCGGTCCGGCGATCGAGACCGAGTTCGACATCGCCTCGGCGCGGGTGCAGACCCGGCTCAACGGCGAGGTGGCGCAGGATGCCCCGCTGACCGACATGATCCACTCGGTGCCGGACATCATCGCCTACGCGTCGGCGGCGTTCACGCTGCTGCCGGGCGATGTGATCCTCACCGGCACGCCGGCGGGCGTCGGTCCGTTTAACGCGGGCGACACCGTCGAGGTCGAGATCACCGGTCTCGGCGTGCTGCGCAACACCGCACGCAACGCCTGAGGTCGGCGAGGGCGCGTCGTTCGACGGCTCGACGCGCCGCCCGACGTGCGTCGCTGCCGGAGCTCGGCGAGCAGGTCAGCGACCGAGCGCGCGCGCGGCGAGCTCGACGTCGTCGGCGTCGTTGAACACGTGGAACGCGACCCGGGCGCGACCGGCGCGTCCCGAGGCCGTGATGCCGGCTGCATTCAGGCGTGCGAGGTCGCACCCGGTCGGGTCGGCCCACGTGACGATCGCGCTGCCGGTCGCGGGAAGCTCGAGGCGGGCGCGGAACGCGTCGGCGAGCGTGCGGGTGTGCGCGTGGAGAGCCGCCGGATCGAGTCCGGCGAACAGGGCGAGCGCCGGCGCGGCGCCGATGAACGCCTGCCAGGCGGGGGAGACGTCGAAGCGCGACGCATCGGCGGCGAGGGAGACCTGGCTGCCGTAGCACGAGGTCCACGGGTCCTCGCCGGCGCACCATCCCGCCTGGCGGGCGGGGATGTGCGGCTGGAACCCGGCGGAGACGGCGAGCACAGCGACACCGCGCGGTGCGCACAGCCACTTGTAGGTATGGCAGATCAGGGCGTCGAACGCGCCGCCGTCGACGGGCAGCCAGCCGAGCGCCTGTGTCGCATCGCAGAGCGTGCGCGCGCCGTGGCGGCGGGCCGCGGCGGTGATCGCGGCGGCATCCGCGATCTCTCCCGTGGCCGACTGCACGAGCGAGAACGCGACGAGAGCGGTGTCACCGCGCACCTCGTCGGCGAGGCGCGCGAGCGGCACCGACCGCACGCGGATGCCGCGCCCGGCGTGCACGAACGGCATCACGATCGAGGAGAAGTCGCCCTCGACGCACAGCACCTCGGCGCCGTCGGGCACCGCGGCGGCGATGAGCGCCGCGAGTACGGACGTCTGCGACCCGAGGGCGATGCGGTCGGCGCCGACGCCGAGCAGCGTCGCGGCGTGGCGGCGGGTCTCGGTGACCGCGAGCTCGTAGCGGGCGAGGTCGGGCTGTCCGGAATACGCGGCGTCGAGGTCGGCGCGCAGCGCATCGCGCGACGCCCGGGGCGGCAGCCCGGTGGTGCACGCGGCGAGGTAGCCGCGACCGCCCGCGAACTCCGCGCGCGCGTCGGCGATCGTCAGCGCGGGGGAGAGTGTCGCGGGTGCCATGTCTCCAGCGTGACAGGGAGGCATCCATTCGTCTAGGACATGTTGTGGATCGAAAACATGCGATCCGTTTATGATTCGAGGATGTCGCTCCCCACCCCCGATCCCGGCTTCGACGCGCACTCGCTGCGCCTCGTGAAGGCGATCGCCGACACCGGATCGATCACCGCGGCCGCCGCCGCGCTGGGCTACAGCCAGCCCGCGGTCAGCCAGCACCTCAAGGCGCTCGAATCCCGGCTGGGCGTGCCGCTGGTCGAGCGGGTGGGGCGGCGTGTGCGACTGTCGGAGGCGGGGCGCGTGCTCGCCCGGCATGCGCCGACCGTGACGACAGCGCTCGAGGCGGCGGCGGGGGAGCTGGCGGAGCTGCGGGGGCTGAAGTCGGGACGCGTGCGCCTGGTCGGTTTCCCGTCGGCGTCGCCCACGGTCGTGCCGCGGCTGCTCGCCCGGCTCGCCGAGACGGTCGCGGGCGTGACGGTCACCTACGTCGAGGCCGAGCCGCCCGCGGCGGTCGAGGCCGTGCGCGACGACCGTGCCGACATCGCGCTCACGTTCAGCTACCCGGGTGACCGCGATGATCCGCATCGGGCGAGCGCCCAGGGGCTGTCGGTGCGGGAGATCGCCGTCGAGCCGATGATCGCGGTGCTGCCCGCGACCCACCCCGCTGCCGCGCACACGACGGTCGATGTCGCGTCCCTCGCGTCCGACGACTGGATCGCCGGCTGCCCGCAGTGCCGCGGACACCTGCTCGAGCTCTGCGACCGTGCGGGGTTCGTGCCGCGCATCAGGTTCGAGACCGACAACTTCGTGGCCGTGGAGGGCCTCGTCGCGCAGGGGATCGGGGTGGCGACGCTGCCGCGGCTGGCCGTGGCATCCTTCCCGGCGCTGCCGGGCATCGTGACCGTGCCGTTGCCCGCAACCGAGCAGCGCACGCTGCACACCGTCACCGCTCACGGCGCGGACCGGGTGCCGGCGGTCGCCGCCGTGCTCGCCGCGATCGCCGAGGTGACGGCGGCGGTGGCCTCGGGCGGCGACGGCCCGGCGAACTAGACTGGACGGCGATGTCTTCCGCACCGCACCCCGCCACCACGACCGCCGCCGGACCCGACGTTCGGGTGCGGTTCTGCCCCTCGCCGACCGGCCTTCCGCACGTCGGCATGGTGCGCACGGCCCTCTACAACTGGGGCTATGCGCGTCACACGGGCGGCAAGCTCATCTTCCGCGTCGAGGACACGGATGCCGCGCGCGACAGCGAGGAGAGCTACCGCCAGCTCGTCGACGCGCTCACCTGGCTCAAGATCGACTGGGACGAGGGCGTCGAGGTCGGCGGCCCGCACGCGCCGTATCGGCAGTCTGAGCGCACCGCGATCTACGAGGACGTGCTGACGAAGCTCGTCGCCACCGGGCTCGTGTACGAGAGCTACTCGACTCCCGAGGAGATCGACGCGCGCAACGAGGCGGCCGGCCGCGCGAAGCAGCTGGGCTACGACAACCACGACCGTGACCTCACCGACGCGCAGCGCGAGGCCTTCCGCACCGAAGGGCGCGAGCCGGCGTTCCGGCTGCGGGTGCCCGACACCGACCTGACCTACGTCGACCTGATCCGCGGCGAGGTGACATTCCCGGCCGGATCCTTCCCCGACTTCGTCATCGTGCGGGCGGGCGGCAAGTTCCTCTATCCGTTCACGAACCCGGTCGACGACGCGCTCATGGGCATCACCCACGTCATCCGCGGCGAGGACATCATGCCGTCGACCGCGCGCCAGCTCGCGCTGTACGACGCACTCATCCAGGCGGGCGTCACCGACTTCGTGCCCCGCTTCGGCCACATGCCGCTGGTGCTCGGGGAGACAGGCACCAAGAAGCTCTCCAAGCGCGACCCGCAGGCCGACCTGTTCCTGCAGCGCGAGCGCGGCTTCATCCACGAGGGCCTGCTGAACTATCTGGCGCTCCTCGGCTGGTCGATCGCCGCCGACCGCGACGTGTTCTCGCTCGAGGAGTTCACCGCCGCGTTCGACATCGCCGACGTGAACCCGAATCCGGCCCGCTTCGACCAGAAGAAGGCCGAGTCGATCAACGGGGACCACATCCGCCTGCTCGCCCCCGACGACTTCGCCGCCCGCATCGTGCCGTACCTGCAGCACGCCGGTGTCATCTCGGATGCCCCGACCCCCGCGGAGACCGCGCTGATCGCCGCCGCGGCACCCCTCGTGCAGGAGCGCGTGCAGGTGCTCGGCGACGTGCCGGGCCTCCTCGGCTTCCTGTTCACCGACTCCGTCACCTACGAGGACGACGCCCTCGCGGGGCTTCCGGCGAACGCCGGCGAGGTGCTGGTCGCGTCGGTCGGTGCACTCGAGGAGGTCGCCGAGCAGGGGTTCGACGCGGCATCCGTGCAGGACGCACTGCAGGTTGCGCTCGTCGACGGCCTCGGCCTCAAGCCGCGAGTCGCCTACGGCCCGCTGCGCGTCGCGCTGAGCGGTCGCCGGGTGTCGCCGCCGCTGTTCGAGTCGATGGAGCTGCTTGGCAAGCAGGCCACCATCGCCCGCCTCGATGCGCTC
>NZ_LMPK01000009.1:84496-86567 GCF_001423825.1 Microbacterium sp. Leaf351 | reverse complement strand
AGACTCGACCCTCGGTGCGACTGAGGTCGTTCACCCCCTTGGGGTATGGTGTAATTGGCAACACGGCTGATTCTGGTTCAGTTGTTCTTGGTTCGAGTCCAGGTACCCCAGCAAGATGAAGAAGCCCGGAAGTCCGCATCTCGCGGAGCATCCGGGCTTCTTGCTGTGCGCAGCGAGACTCAGCCGCGGTCGTGCAGCGTGACGTGGTATCCGTCGGGGTCGGCGAACGTGAACGTGCGGCCGAAGGGTCCGTCGAACGGTGCGGTGACGATGGGCTGGCCGGCGGCTGCCAGGGCGTCATGGATCTCCTGCACGCCAGTCGCGTGCAACCAGAGGGCGACGCCGAGACCCGGCTGCGCGACGCTGTCGAGATCGGTGCCGGCGACCAGGTCGCGCAAGGCGAAGGCGATGGGGGTCGTCGTGAAGACGACGGCGTGCGGCGGACCTGCGGGGGAGCGTTCGAGGCCGAGGAAGCCTTCGTAGAACGCCTGCGATGCGTCGAGGTCGCGCACCTGCAGCGAGACGAAATCGGGGCCGGTGACGGGCATGGGTGCTCCTTCGATCTGGTGTCAGATTTCTGACATGCCCGAGAGTATGTCAGAATACTGACATGAGTCAAGCCGGTGAGGCGATCGACCTCGACACATCGCTGGGATACCTGCTCAAACAGGCGGCCAGCGCGCTGCGCGCCGCCATGGAGGACGCACTTCGCCCGCACGGCATGACCGTCACCCACTACTCCTGCCTTGAACTGCTCGCGCAGCGGCCCGGACTCTCGAACTCCGAGCTCGCCCGCGGCGCGTTCATCACGCGTCAGTCGATGAACGTGCTGCTGCAGGCTCTCGAACGCGATGGGTCGGTGGTGCGGCCGGCTGAGGCCGCAGTGGGCAAGGCGCTGCCGGCGCAACTGACCGAGCTCGGTCGCGAGCGGCTGGCCGCGGCATCCATCGCGGTGAGAGGCGTCGAGAAGCGGATGCTGGTGGGCATGACCGACCCCGAACAGGTCGCGGCCTTCGGCGCCCTGCAGAGCATGGTGCGCGCGCTTCGCTCCTAGGGGCGGGCGCCGACGCGGATCTCCTGCAGCGACCAGGAGTTGCCGTCGGGATCGCGGAAGTGCGCGTACAGCACCCCGCCCATGTCGTCGATGCCGCTCACGGTCGCCCCTCGCGCGACAAGTTCGTCGCGGGCCGCAGCGACGTCGTCGACGACGAGGTGAAGGCCCGTGATCACCGACTCATCGGGCGTGGGGAGCCCGAAGCCGGTGCCGAACGCGATGGAGCACGCCGAACCCGGCGGGGTGAGCTGCACGATGCGCATGCCCTCCCGCGGGCTCACATCGTGGTCGAGGTGGAAGCCGATCACATCCCGGTAGAAGGCGATGCTGCGATCGACGTCGGAGACCGGGATCGGGACGAGTTCGAGCTTCATGTCCATCGGATGCCTCCTTCTCGGGTCGGCTCGAGGTGCGGGCCGCGCGGCCCACACTACTCACGCCGAACACACGACGACGCCCCATCGGTCGCGCGGCGGAGCCGCAGCGACCGATGGGGCATCGGTGTTCGAGATCAGTGCGCGGCGACGGGCAGCGCGTCGGGGTCGGCGACCGTCGCGACCGACGTGCCGCGGCCCTTGCGACGGAACAGCAGCACCGAGAGCACCGCGCCGACCGCGAAGAAGATCGCGCCCGACACGTAGGCCGCCTGGTAGCCCGCGATCGCCGCCGACTCGCCGAGCGTGGGCGTGCGCACCGTCTGCGCGGCGATGTAGTTCGTCACGGCGGTGGCCGCGATCGTGTTCAGCAGCGCCGTACCGATCGATCCGCCGACCTGCTGGCTCGTGTTCACCATCGCCGAGGCCACGCCCGCGAAGTGGCGGTCGACGCCCAGCGTCGCTGTCTGCATCGAGGCGGGCATGATCGAGCCCATCGCGAACCCGAGAACGAGCAGCGCCGGCAGCACGTCGGCCGCATAGGTGCTGTCGAGCGAGAGGCGGGTGAGCAGCAGCATCCCGATCACTCCCAGGACCATGCCGAACGGCACCATCACCTTCGCGCCGAGGCGGGGGAGCAGCA
>NZ_LMPK01000009.1:83536-84454 GCF_001423825.1 Microbacterium sp. Leaf351 | reverse complement strand
GAACTTCAGCGAACCCTGCAGGAAGTAGGTCAGGAACAGGAAGATCCCGAACATGCCCGCACCCGCGATGAGAATCGAGAGGTAGGCGGCTGCGCGGTTGCGGTCGAGCACGATCGTCAGGGGCAGGAGGGGGTGCGACGCGCGGCGCTGCCACAGCACGAACGCGATCAGGAAGACGCCCGCGGCGGTGAGCACGCCCCACGCAAGCGGCGAGTCCCAGCCGTCGGTCTCGGCGTTGGCGAAGCCGTAGACGATGCCGAACAGACCCGCCGACACCAGGATGGTGCCCGGCACATCGAGCTTCGGACGCGGACCGTGACGCTCGATGCGGCCGACGAAGACGATGACGCCCACGATCGCGACGACGGCGATGAACACGTTGATGTAGAGGTTCCAGCGCCAGTCGAGCTTCTCGGTGAGGAACCCGCCGAGGAGCAGGCCCACGGCGCCGCCGGCGCCGGCGATCGCACCGAACACTCCGAACGCGCGCGCACGCTCGCGCGGGATCGTGAAGGTCGTGGTGAGCACGGCCAGCGCCGTCGGGGCGAGCAGTGCGCCGAACGCTCCCTGCAGGGCGCGCGAGGCGACCAGCACCTCGAAGGTGGGGGCTGCGCCACCGAGAGCGGATGCCGCGGCGAACCCGACCAGGCCGATGATGAACGCCGGCTTGCGGCCGATCAGGTCGGAGATGCGACCGCCGAACAGCAGCAGTGCACCGAAGGCGAGCGAGTAGGCCGTGATGACCCACTGGCGGTCGCCGTCGGAGAAGCCGAGGTCGGCCTGGGCGGAGGGGAGGGCGATGTTCACGACCGTCGAGTCGAGCACCACCATGAGCTGCGCGAGGCCGACGATGACGAGAGTCAGCCAGCGGCGCGACGAGGGAGCCGAGGGAGTGGAGGCGGCCGGGGCGGTCGCGGT
>NZ_LMPK01000009.1:81345-83485 GCF_001423825.1 Microbacterium sp. Leaf351 | reverse complement strand
CCCCCGCGAAAGGAGACCGCTGCGATGACGCCGCTGGATCTCGTCGACCCCGTCCTCGCCGAGCCCGACCTGTCCGATGTCGAGGGTGTGAAGCCCGGCCGCAAGCGCGATCACACGCGCGACCCGGAGATCCTCGACGCCGCCCTCGAGGTGCTCGCCGAGACCGGCTACGACGGCATGACGGTCGACATGGTCGCCACGCGGGCCCGCGCGGGCAAGGCCACGCTCTATCGCCGCTGGCCCTCGAAGGCCGAGCTCGTCATCGACGCCGTCGCCTGCATGAAGCGCGGCGCGTACGACCAGGACTCGCTGCCCGACACCGGCACGCTGCGCGGTGACCTCGTCGCCATGATCAAGGCTCCGTCGATCGAAGACGGCGAACGCAAGCTGCAGATCATGGCGGGCATCGTCTCGATGCTCTCGCGCTCTCCCGAGCTCGCCGACGCCGCGCACGACGCACTGGTCGAGCCGCGCGCGGCCGCGAACCGCTTCCTTTATCAGCGCGCGAAGGACCGTGGGGAGATCCCCGACGGGCGCGACCTCGAGCTCGTCGCGACCGTCAGTTCGGCGATGGTCGCCCACCGTGTGCTCATGGAGCGTAAGCCGGTCACGCGCGAGTTCCTCATCTCGGTCATCGACCACGTGGTGCTGCCGGCGCTCGGCATCCCGCGCGACTGACCCGCAGACGCACGAGCGGGCGCCGGATCCCTCCGGCGCCCGCTCGCTGTGTCGGCGCTCAGGCGTGCGGAACGATGACCGCGCGCGCGGACAGCTTGCCGTCCTGCAGTAGGTGGTACGCCTCGAGGGCGTCGTCGAGCGAGAAGCGCTGCACATCCGGGGTGATCTGACCCGCCCGGTACATCTCGACGACGTCGTGAAGGTCGGCCACCGTGCCCCAGTACGAGTTCGTGATGACCGACTCGTAGGGCGTCGTGAAGAAGTTCCACGACACGGTGCCGCCGGCGATGCCGACGACCTGGATGCGGCCTCCGACCGCGACGCTCTGCTGTGCGAGCGCGATCGTGGGAGTCGCGCCCACGAAGTCGAACACGGCGTCGACACCGCGCCCGCCGGTGAGCTCGCGGATGCGCGCGGCCTGGCCCTCGCCGCCCGCGACGGTGACGGCACCACGCTCGGCGGCGAGCGTCATCGCGTCCTCCTTGGTGTCGGTCGCGATGATCGTCGCACCGGTGAGAGCCCGCAGGATCTGCACCGCGATCTGCCCGAGTCCGCCCAGGCCGATGACGAGGGCGAACGCGCCGCCCTTGTTCAACTGCGGCAGCGCGAGCCGGATCGCGTGATAGGGCGTGAGGGCGGCGTCTGCGAGGGGCGCGGCCGCGACCGGATCGGCGTCGCCGAGCGGCACGAGGTGCGCGGCCGGAACCGTCACATACTCGGCCATGCCGCCGTCGCGACCGAGGCCGATTCCCTGATACGGCAGCGTCGCCGCGTTCTCGCAGTAGGTCTCCGCGCCCTGCACGCACGCGCGGCAGTGGCCGCATCCGGTGGGTCCGTAGACGAGGTACGCGTCACCCGGGGTGAAGCCGGTGACCCCGGCGCCGACCGCCTCCACCCAGCCCGAGGTCTCGTGGCCCAGGGTGTACGGCGGGGTGAGGCCCGACACGCCGGTGCTCTCGTCGAAGTCGTGGAACAGCGACACATCGCTGTGGCAGGCGCCGGAGCCGGCGACCTTCAGCAGCACCTCCCCGGGACCGGGCTCGGGGCGCTCGACCTCCTCGAGAGTGGGGAAGGTCTTCCAAGCCGTCAGGCGTACAGCACGCATCGTCACGTCCTCCAAGGCGTCACAGTCCGAAGGCCCGCGCGCGGGTGCACGACGGGCCGGCGCCCGCGTCGCCGGTGCGGCTCGCGCGTCGTAACTAGACTACGCCTGTCGAACAGTTCGGATGCCGCGGCCCGGGGCTGCGGCATCCGTCACATCGCGGCGCCGATGTAGCTGTACTTGACGAACACCTCGGGCGCGATGCCGGCCTCGAGCAGCACGTCCTGCACGGCACGCAGCATGTAGGTCGAGTCCCAGCCCATGTAGAGGTGGTGGGTCGCGTCGATCGTGTCCCACTGGCCGTTCCATGCCCGCTCGGAGAAGATCGGACCGCCGTTGCGCTCGGTGAACCGCACGACC
>NZ_LMPK01000009.1:79540-81321 GCF_001423825.1 Microbacterium sp. Leaf351 | reverse complement strand
CCTCCCAGTGCTCGCCGCGGTACTCGACATAGGAGAACTCGCGCTCCCAGCCGTGCGGCCAGCCGCGCCGAGGCTTCGCATCGAGGATCGGGGTGAGTCCGTCGTCGTCGATCTCACCCGTCGCCGCGCGCGGCCAGGTCGCGACGAGCGCCGCGGTGAGCTCTGCCGTGCGCTGCGCGATCGCGGCCGTCGACCATTCGGCGATCTCGGCGACCGCCCGCGTCTGCGGGATGGCGCTCGACCCGAGCAGGCGGCGCTTTGTCGGATAGGGAGCATCGATCGCATCGATCGCCAGCTCGTCCTCGAGGAGCACCACGTTTCCGAGACTCTGGGCGAGGGCGCGATAGGCGTTCTGCTCGTCGTCGCTCAGGTCGCCCCAGAGGCGCACGCCGTCGGGCGTCCAGTCGTCGCCCGGCGCGAGCGGTGCGATGTGGTCGACGATCACGTCCGGATCTCCGTCGCGCGAGGCGAGCCGGCCCAGCACGTAGCCGGGATGCGGCACATCGCCGAACTTGAGCGCGACGCGCACCCGCTCGTTCGAGGGGGTGATGCGGGCGACCGCGTGGATGAGCGACGACTCGCCCTCGCTGTGCGCACGGCACAGCCGGGCCACGATGCGGTCGTTCGGCACCCCGACGATCTCGCGGCGCAGCAGCAGGGACTCGACGCTCTGCAGGGTCGTCAGCAGTTCGGCGTAGGTGCGGTGACCCGACCCGTGGTCGGCGATCGCCCGCATCGCGAGGGGGAACGCCACCCGGCCGAACGTGCCGATGCCCGCCGTGTGCGTGCGTACCGCAGGGTCCGGCTCGAGCGACGGGTCGAGCAGGCGACGATAGATCTCGGCGAACGCGCGCCACTCTGTTGCGTGGCGACGCAGGGCTGCGGCATCCAGTCTCGGGAACCGCTGCCGGAACGCGTCGTAGACCGAGCGATGACCGGATGCCGCCAGCTCCCGCCCGGTCGTCATGATCAGGTAGTGGCGCCAGAACGCCGCGATCGCCTCGCCGGTGGCCCGCTCGATGGGCAGCCAGTAGTCGTCTTCGATCTCGGTCTGCTGCTCGCGCGTGAGTCCCATGAGCACGTAGTTGTGGATCAGCTCGTGGTCGCGCAGCGGCTCGCCCGTGGAATTGAGGCTCTCGAAGGTCTGCTGCGCGTTCGCCTCGGCGCCGAGCGCGATCGCCACGTGCTCGAGCCGGGTGAGACCCCGCCACACCGCGGCCGCGTCGTGCACGCCGATGCGGCTGCGGAAGAACGCGTAGTTGTCGTCGAAGCGCGACGCCCGCTCAGCGTCGTCGCGCGAACGGCGGTCGAGCACGACTTCCTCGAACACCTCCGCCCACGCGCGGTGGGGGCGCAGCTTCGTGCGGGACGGATCATCCGCCCGCACCAGCACGCGGCGCAGCTGGGCCGCGAGCGGAGGGTCGGTGTCACGCACGGTGTGCGCGAGTGCCGCCACCAGCAGCATGAGGGTCGTGATGCGCTGCTGCCCGTCGATCAGCACGAGCTCGGTGTCGGCGGCGTCGGTCGACGCAGTGGAGAGCACGGAGCCGATGAAGTGGGTCTGCCCGGGTTCGGCTGCGGCGACCGCGCGCACATCGGCGAGCAACTGCTCGCACCCGCCGATGTCCCACCGGTACTGCCGCTGGTACACCGGAACCACGATGTTGGTGCCGGGAGATGACAGCCAGTCGATGGTGTTGACCGCGGATGCCTCGATGTTTCTGGCTGCTCCCATGATGGGGGATTTTACCGGCCCGCCCCCGGGGTCGTGGGAGGAGGCA
>NZ_LMPK01000009.1:70551-79514 GCF_001423825.1 Microbacterium sp. Leaf351 | reverse complement strand
CCTCATGGGTTACATCACCTCCGCCGCGCTCGAAGAGACCGGCTACGTCGTTCTCGACAGCTACAACAAGCCGCTCGACCCCAAGGAGTGGCTCGACATCGAGTACGTCGACTGGAAGTCGTCGGGCGACACGCGCTTCGCACCGCTTGCAAGCGCCTTCGGCGAGATCGAATGCAACGGCTTCTGGAACCACAAGCCGCCGCGCACCGACAAGGACGGCGTGTGGATCCCCGCCCAGACGGAGCTCGCCCCGACTCTCACCGAGCGTGCGCTCGAGCCGGGCGCGAACGTCGGCCGCTGCCGCATCATCGAGCTGCAGCCCAACAGCTACGGCGACTGCCTCTACAACCTGCACCAGGACGACAACAACCGCCTCAACCCCGACGGCACCGGCTGGGTCGTGCGCGGGTTCTTCAACCTCACCGACGACACCGAGAGCTACTTCGTGCTGCGTCACAACCGCACCGATCCCGAAGGCGAGGTGCGCATCGCGCTGCCGGCCGGCGCGCAGCTGATCATCGACACGCAGCGCCTGTGGCACGCCGCCACCCACCTCGGCAACGAGCCCCGCTACTGCCTCATCACCTCGTGGGAGTCAGGCCCCGAGCTCGACGCGTACATCGAGAAGTACCACGGCGTGAACCACGTCGAGAGCGTGCCGATCTCGCAGGAGACCCTCGACGCAGGCCAGGCCGAGCAGGCCCGCCGTGACGCGGCCCGCGCCGCCTATTATGCCGCCAAGGGTCAGGCCGAGCTCGCGGCGCAGACCGCGATGAGCGAGGCCTGAGCCGCGGCATCCGTCAGACGCCCCGTTCCGCAGCGGCGGAGCGGGGCGTCGTCGTTCGTGCGGGCAGCGTCCCGTGCGTGGAGACAGGCGATCTGGCGAGAACAGGACGGATGCCGCGGCGTTCTCCTGCGCTCGTGTGATCGCCTGCGTGCGGTGCAGCGCCGCGGCCAGACGCCGCCCCGCGGCGGCGCCGGGCGTCTCGCGCGTGGAGACAGGCGATGGCGCGAGAACAGGACGGATGCCGCGGCGTTCTCCTGCGCTCGTGTGATCGCCTGCGTTCGGTACAGCGCCACGGCGAGAGGTCTCTCCGCGGCGGCTCGGGGCGAGGCGGGCAGACCTCGCGCGCCGGCACGGCGAGCCGGGCAGATCTAGCGCGCCAAGTCGGCGAGGGCCGCGCGCGCCTCGGCGGCGTAGCGGGGGTTGTCGTCGCTCGCGCACAGCAGCACGGCGATGAACGCCGCCGCCCAGCCGCGCGCCCGGAGGGCGAGCGGGCTCCCCTCGTCGACACCCGCCTCCGCCAGGAACCGGGCACGGTCGACGGGCGAGAACGCGAGCCACCCGACGGCGATGTCGTAGCAGGGGTCGCCCGCGGTGAGGTCGCCGAAATCGATCAGCGCGACCAGGCGCCCGCCCCGCACCACGACATTGCCCGGGTGCAGGTCGCCGTGGAGCCACACCGGCGGCCCGATGTGCGGTTCTGCCGTGAGGGCGTCGTGCCACGCGGCATCCAGAAGTGCGTGCTCGGCAGCCGACACCGGAGCCTCGCGCAGCCGCGCCCGAATCGACGCGTCCCGGGCCGCAAGAGGCACTCCGCGGAACGGATTCTCGGGGAAGGATGCCGCGGGCATGTGCAGCGCGGCGATGCCCGCGGCGAGCGGGCCGGCCCACGCTCCGCGCTCCGCGCGCGGCACGTCGATCGCCGCCTCGCCGTCGAACCACGGCACGAGACTCCACGGGAACGGTGTCGCCTCGTTCGCGTGCACCGCGACCAGGGGAGCGGGGGCGCCGACTCCGGCGGTCGCGAGACGGCGGGCGATCGCCGGCAGGAACTCCTGCTCGTGCCGCACCAGCGCATCGGCGACCTCGCGCCGCGGCAACCGGGCGGCGTGGTGCTCGCCCACCCGCCAGAGTGCGCAGTCCCAGCCCTCCGCGGCGAACGCGAGCGGAGCCTCGGCGAACTCGGGCGTGGCGGCCCGCAGCAGCCCACGCACGAGCAGCTCATCGATCACGCGGTCGGCCGCGGGGGAGTCCGGCATCCGATCACCTTAGGCCGACACAGACGGATGCCCCGGCTCGAGGGGAGAGCCGGGGCATCCGTCGTCTGAGGCCGCGCCCCTCAGGACCCGGTGCTCGATGCCGAGCAGGAGTAGAGGTTCGAGCTCGGCGAGTCGCTCACGCTCGAGCAGTTCTGCTCGACCCACGACTGGATCTCGCTCGACGTGCCCGACGACGATCCGCCCATGCCGCCGCCGCCCCCGCCCGCTCCGCTCAGCAGCACGTAGGTGAGCTTGCCGCTGGAGACCAGGGCCTGGAACTCGGCGAGCGTTGGCACCGGGTCGCTGCCGCTGAAACCGCCGATCGGGAGCACCGAGCCGCCGTCCGAACCGATGATCAGCCCGGCCGCCTGCTGCGCGCCGAACGTCGCGACCAGGTACTCGGTGCTCGACGTCGCGTGCTGCTCGAGCCAGGTCATCAGCTCGGCGTCCGACGACGACGAGCTCGACATGCCCGCGATGCCCTGGCCGCCGAGACCGCCCTGCGCGGAGCCGCTGCTGGATCCGCCGAAACCGCCCTGCGTGCCGGGGCCGCCCTGCGCGCTCGATCCGCCGGGGCCGCCCGCGCCACCCGGGCCGCCGGAACCGAACCCGCCCTGGCTGCTCGACGAACCGCTCTGCGAGCCGAACCCGCCGGGGCCGCCCTGGGCCGAGGACGAGCCGCCTTGGGTCTGACCGCCGAAGCCGCCTTGACCGCCGGGACCGCCTTGTCCGCCGCCGGGACCACCCATGCCGCCGCTCATGTCCGCCACGCCGCCCGCGACCGGGTTGATCGAACTCGGGTGCGACATGGTCACGACCGACCAGACCGTCGGGGTGAGCAGCAGGCCCACTCCGGCGACGAGCGCGGTCACGAACCGCAGGGGGCGGGTGCGCGCGCGCTCCCAGTAGATGAGGCCGATGGCGACCGCCGCGGCGACCAGCTGCAGGATCGAGACGACGATCGAGTAGCCGCCGTACGAGATGCCGATGATCAACGCCGTGAGTGCGGCGACGCCGACGAGGGATGCCTGCGCCCACCGGATGTTCGCCTTCCGGGCTGCGCCGAACGCGAGGCCGACCGCGAGCGCCATCGGCACCGCGAGCGACGCCGTGTAGAACTGGTGCATGCCGGCCACGACCGAGAACATCGCGGCGTACGTCAGGAACCAGACACCGATCAGCACGGTGATGGTGCGCGGCACCTTGGCGATCCAGAGCACGACGAGGGCGAGCAGCGTCACCGGCACGAGCCAGCCGATCTGCCCGGCGAGCTGCGTGTTGAACAGGCGGAAGATGCCGGCGCTGCCCGAGAACGGCGGAGTGAACGAGTTGTAGGCACTGCTGTCGGCGGTGCTCGAACCGAACCGGCCGAGACCGTTGTAGCCGAACACCATCTCCCAGGCGCTGTTGTGCAGCGTGCTGCCGATGTAGGGCCGCGAGGACGCCGGCACGAGCGAGACGATCACGATCCACGCGACGGATGCCGCGGCGCTGATGACGCCGGCGACCAGGAGCGTCCAGATCTTGCGAACCCACGGCTGCCGGCTGCACAGGTACGCGATGCCGAGCGCCGGCCACGCGGCCCAAGCCTCGAGCATGTAGCACTGGAAGGCAGCCGCGATGAACAGGCCGGCGGCCACGAGCCATCCGAAGCTCGCCTTCTGCACCGCGTGGACGGCGGCCCAGGCGGCCGCGGCGATCGCCAGCACGAAGAAGGACTCCGGCTGGTTCGAGCGCGAGACGGCCACGAGGATCGGCGTGGTCGCGACGACGGCGCCCGCGAGCAGACCCGCGGTGGTGCCGGCGACCCGTTTGGCGGTCACCGCGGTGATGAGCGCGGCGCCGACGGCGGCGAGGGCATTCGGCAGGATGATCGCCCAGGTCGAAAACCCGAACACTCTCACGAACAGTGCGGGCACCCAGAACGAGCCGGGGATCTTGTCGAGCGTCACGGTGCCGGCGGGGTCGAACGCACCGAAGAAGAAGTTCGACCAGCTCTTGCTCATCGACAGCGCGATGGATGCGTAGTAGTCGGACTGCGATCCGTTCCAGACGCCCCACGCCGTGAGAACGGCGGCGCCGAGACCGAGGAGGACCAATCCGAGGGGCCAGACACCCCAGCGCCGACGAGCGGCGACCGAGGCCGGGGGAGAGACGGGTACGGCCTGAGAAGGCGGGGCTATGGATGTCACGTCGGCGACGCTATGCGGCGACTCGATGTCCGGTCTCGGCGAAGTCTATGAGGTGTCTGTGGACGGCGAGGAGTGGCTGTGTGGGGCAATGTTGCTTTGGATGTTGTTTTGTGTGTGTTGGTGTTGTACTTTGTGGATGTCCAAGGAGGGTCCATGTACGCGACGGAGCGCCACGCGCTGATCGAACAGCTCGTCACCAGTGACGGGCGCGTGTCGGTCATCGACCTCGCCGAGCGGTTCCAGGTCACCACCGAGACGGTGCGTCGCGACCTCGCCGTGCTCGAAGACGCCGGCCTTCTGCGTCGGGTGCACGGGGGAGCGGTCTCCACCGACCGCATCAGCACGATCGAGCCGACCGTGCTCGAACGACGCACGCAGCATGAGGCCGCCAAGATCGCGATCGCCCGCCGCGCGCTCGAGGCCATCCCGGCCGGCTTCACCGGCTCGATCTTCCTCGACTCCGGCACCACGACCGCCGCCGTCGCCGACGCGCTCTCCGAGCGCCTCGCGCGCGTCGACGCGACAGCCGACGTCATCACCAACTCCATCGCCCTCGCACCTGCCCTCGCCGACGCCCCCCGCGTCTCCCTGACTGTCATCGGCGGACGGGTGCGATCGGCGACGGCCGCGGCCGTCGGCGCGACGACCGTCGCCACCATCGCCCAGCTGCGTCCCGACATCGCCTTCGTCGGCACCAACGCCATCTCCGCCGACTTCGGCCTCAGCACCCCCGACATGGAGGAGGCCGCCGTCAAGGCCGCCATCGTGCGGGCGGCGCGCCGCGTCATCCTGGTCGTCGACGGCTCGAAGTTCCAGCGCGAGTCGCTGCGCCGGTTCGCCGGGGTCGAGGACATCGATGTGCTCGTCAGCGAAGCCGACCCGACCGGCGAGCTCGCCGCGGTACTCGCCTTCGCCGATGTGGAGGTGTGGCGCGCATGATCGTCACGCTCACCGCCAACCCCTCGCTCGACCGCACCGTCACCCTCGCAGGCCCGCTCGCACCGGGAGAGGTGCAGGCCGCCGTCTCCGCACGCGAGGATGCCGGCGGGAAGGGCATCAACGTCGCCCGCGTCGCCGCCGCCGCGGGAGAACGCGCCGTCGCCGTGCTGCCGCTCTCCCCGGAGGATCCGTTCCACACCGTGCTGCGCGCGACGGGCATCCCCGCTCGTGCGGTGCCGGTCGCCGGGCACGTGCGCTCGAACATCGCCATCACCGATCCCCGCGGCGAGACGACCAAGCTGAATCTGCCCGGCGCCGAGCTGAGCGCCGCCGAACGGGCTGCGCTCATCGAAGCCGTCGTGACCGCGTCGGCCGGGGCCCGCTGGCTCGTGCTCGCCGGGTCCGTGCCGCCCGGCGCCGGCGACGACCTCTACGTCGACGTGATCGCCGCGACCCGCGGGCGGTGGGGCGCGCACGCGCCGCGCATCGCCGTCGACACCTCGGGCCCCGCCCTCGCCGCGGTCGTCGCGGACGCCCACCCCGACCTCATCAAGCCCAACGACGACGAACTCGCCGCGCTGCTCGACGACGACGCGGCGCGCGACGCCGACCCCGCATCCCTCGTCGCCGCGGCACGCCGGTTCGTTCCGACCCGTGTCGGCGCGGCGCTCATCACCCTCGGCAGCGCCGGCGCGCTCCTCGTCACCGCGGACGGCGCCTGGATCGGGCGTCCCCCGCCCATCCGCCCGGTCAGCACCGTCGGCGCGGGCGATTCCTCCCTCGCCGGCTACCTCCTCGCCGACCTCGACGGTGCCGAGGAGTCGACCCGGCTCGCCACCGCCATCCGCTATGGCGCGGCCGCGGCATCCCTGCCCGGCACCCAGGCGCCCACCCACGCAGACCTACCTGTCGACGAGATCCCCATCTCGTCACTCCCCGCGCCGGCGAGCGTCCCGCTCACCGACCACTGAAACCCACCACCACCCACCCCACTGCGACCACGGAGGTCACTGTGTCAGACATCATCACGCCGGAGCTCGTCGTCCTCGACGCATCGCTCGGCGACGACAAGCAGGCGGTCATCCGCGCGCTCGCTGCGCGCGTGGTGGCGGCCGGCCGTGCGACGGACGCCGAGGCGCTGTTCGCCGACGCCTGGGCCCGCGAGGCCAAGGACGAGACCGGCCTTCCCGGCGGCATCGCGATCCCGCACGCCAAGAGCGCCGCCGTCACGACGGCCTCGCTCGCGTTCGCGCGCCTGCGGCCCGCGGTCGACTTCGGCGCTCCCGACGGCCCGGCCGACCTCGTGTTCCTCATCGCCGCTCCCGAGCACGCCGCCGAGGAGCACCTCGCCGTGCTCTCGAAGCTCGCGCGCAACCTGCTCAACGACGACTTCACCGCGCAGCTGCGCGGCGCCCGCGACGCGGCCTACGTCGTCTCCGTCGTCGACCGCGCCATCGCCGGCGAGACGGCACCGGCCGCCGCGGCGGCTCCCACCGGGGCCGCGCGCCACACCGTCGACGGCCGCCCCGCGCGCATCGTCGCGGTCACCGCATGCGCGACCGGGATCGCGCACACCTTCATGGCCGCCGATGCCCTCACCGCCGCAGGCACCGCGGACGGCATCGACCTCGTCGTCGAGCCGCAGGGATCGAGCGGCTACAAGCCGATCGCCCAGTCGGTCATCGACGCCGCCGACGCCGTCATCTTCGCGGTCGACGTCGACGTGCGCGAGCCCGGCCGCTTCGCCGGCAAGCCTCTCGTGCGTGCCTCCGTCAAGCGCGGCATCGAAGAGCCCGAGAAGCTCATCAGCGAGGCGACCGCCGCGGCATCCGACCCGTCGGCCCGTCGCGCCGGCGGCAGCGCCCCCGTCGCCGCCGCCCCCGCCGCACGCAGCGGCCTCGGCAGCACCGTGAAGCGGGCCTTGCTCACGGGCGTCAGCTACATGATCCCGTTCGTGGCCGGCGGCGGTCTGCTCATCGCGCTCGGCTTCCTGCTCGGCGGCTACGAGATCGCCTTCAACGCCGACAAGGTGCTCGGCGCTTCCACCCTCTGGAACCTCGGCGCGAACCCGCTGAACGTGTACCTCGGTGCTGTCGCGTTCAAGATCGGCGCCCTGTCGTTCGGCTTCCTCGTGCCCGCCCTGGCCGGCTACATCGCCTTCGCGATCGCCGACCGCCCGGGTATCGCCCCCGGTTTCGTCGCCGGTGCGGTCGCGGCCTACATGGGCGCGGGCTTCCTCGGCGGCATCATCGGCGGTCTGCTCGCCGGTCTCGCCGCCTGGTGGCTCGGTCGTTTCGAGGTCGCGCGCTGGCTGCGAGGTCTCATGCCCGTGGTCATCATCCCGCTGCTCGCGTCGATCTTCGCGTCGGGGCTCATGCTCCTCGTCCTGGGCGGGCCGATCGCGTTCGTGGTGACCGCCCTGAACAACTGGCTCTCCAGCCTCAATGGTGTCGGCGTGATCGTGCTCGGCATCATCCTCGGCCTCATGATGTGCTTCGACCTCGGCGGACCCGTCAACAAGGTGGCCTACGGCTTCGCGACCGCGAACCTCGCCGCCGGCATCGCCGGCGACAACCGCTACCTCGAGATCATGGCCGCCGTCATGGCCGCCGGCATGGTGCCGCCGCTCGCGATGGCCCTCGCCTCCACGGTGCTCGGGCGCAAGCTGTTCAGCCCCGCCGAGCGTGAGAACGGCAAGGCGGCATGGCTGCTCGGCCTCTCGTTCATCTCCGAGGGTGCGATTCCGTTCGCCGCCGCAGACATCTTCCGCGTCATCCCCGCGGCGATGGTCGGAGGTGCCGTGACCGGTGCCCTGTCGATGGCCTTCGGCGTCACCTCGAAGGCACCCCACGGCGGCATCTTCGTCTTCTTCGCCATCGACAGCTTCCCGCTGTGGATTCTCTCGATCGCGGTGGGTACGGTCGTTACGGCGGTGGTCGTGATCCTGCTCAAGCGCTTCGCGCGTCGCCGCCCTCTCGAGATCGTCGCCGACGAGCCTGAGCTGGCCGCGGTGCCGCAGGCCGTCGCCGCACACTGAACACACCGTTACGAAGGAGATACACCATGGCCGAACGCCAGGCGACCATCGCCAGCGCCTCCGGACTCCACGCCCGCCCCGCGAAGCTGTTCGTGCAGGCGGTTCAGGAGAAGAAGATCCCCGTGACGATCGCGGTGGCCGGCGGCCCCGATCTGAACGCGGGCAGCATCCTCTCCCTGATGGGGCTCGGCGCCGCGCACGGCACCGTCGTCACGCTGAAGGCCGATGGTGACGGAGCCGAGCAGGCGCTCGACGAACTCGTCGCCCTGCTCGAGACCGATCTCGACGCGGAGTAATCCGGGCCATTGCGCGTCTGATCGGCACGCAGAAGCGGGATGTCGCACCTCGGTGCGGCATCCCGCTTCGTCGTTGACGCGGCCCGGTCAGATCTCGACCGACTGCTCCGGGTCGAGATCATGGAACGCACCGCCGTGCTGCTCGGTCGCCCAGCGCAGCCGCGCGCGCCCCATGTCACGGCCGGCCACGGAGAGTGTCATGTCGTGGGTCGCGAAGGCGTGGCGCGGCGCGACCGCGAGCACGAAGTCCATCGCGTCGCCGATCTTCAGCCAGGGAGCGCCGACCGGCGCCGCGAGCAGCTCCACGTCGACTCCCTTCGGCACCGCGTACGAGTCGCCGGGGTAGTAGAGCCTGTCGTCGACGAGCACCCCGAGGTTGTCGACGATCGGGATGCTCGAGTGGATCTCGTTGTGGCGGCCGCCGAAGAACCGCAGCGTGAACCCGCCGGCGTCGAC
>NZ_LMPK01000009.1:70293-70524 GCF_001423825.1 Microbacterium sp. Leaf351 | reverse complement strand
GCGTAGATCGGCACGTCGCCGTGGTCGCGGCGCAGCCGGGTGAGGTGCTCGGGGGTCCAGTGGTCGGGATGCTCGTGCGTGACCACGATCGCCACGACATGGCGCAGCCCCTCGAGCGGGGTGGTGAACGAGCCGGGGTCGACCACGAGGGTCTTCCCCTCGTTCTCGACGGTCAGCGCGGCGTGCAGATGCTTGGTCACTCGCATGAAGCGAGTCAACAACGATGCGGAT
>NZ_LMPK01000009.1:65735-70269 GCF_001423825.1 Microbacterium sp. Leaf351 | reverse complement strand
CCTCGCCGCGTCCCGAATAATCGACGGGTGGTGGTCACCGTCGTGCTCGCGCTGCTCACCGCGGCGGCGTATGGCATCGACGGACATTTCGGCGCGATGGCCGCTCGACGGCTCGGTGCCGTCGGCACCACGATCCTCGCCTACGCGTCCGGCGCGGCCGTACTCGGCGTGATCGTGATCGTCGTCGGGGGACAGTGGAGCGGGCCGGCCGTCGGATGGGGCGTGGTCGCGGCGGTGACGGCGACGGCGGGGTCGATCGCGTTCTACGCGGCGGCGGTGTCCGGCTCGGTCAGTCTCGTGGCCCCACTCGTGGGCGTGCTGCAGTCCGCGGTGCCGGTCGCCGTCGCTGTCGGTCGCGGGGAGCGGTTCGGCGGTTTCGGCTGGGTCGCTGTGCTGCTCGCCATCTGCGCGGCGGTGCTCGCATCGTCTCGCCGGGCGGAGGGGCATCCGCGACTCACGCAGCGTTCGGGCGTGCTGACCGTCGTGTCGGGGCTCCTCCTCGGTGCCTCGATCCTGGCCGTCGATGCGGCTCCCGTCGCCGCCGAGCAGATTCCCGTCTTCCTCGAGCTCACGTTCGGCGTCGCGATGCTCGGGATGTTCCTGCTGGCGCGTGCGCGGCGAGTGCGGGTACGGGCGGCGCGTGAACCCGTGATCGCGGACGGGACGGCGAGGCGGGTCGCGATCATCCAGGCACTCGTCGCCGGCGTTCTGCTCGGCGTCGCGAACGTCTTCCTCGTGCTCGCGCTGCACCGCGGCCCGTTGGCTGTCGTAGGGGTGCTGGTGAACCTGTACCCGGTGTTCACGGTCGTCGCCGCCTGGCTGCTCGACAGGCAGCGACTCGCGGCGCCGCAGCTCGCCGGCGTCGCCCTCGCGGTGATCGCATCCGTGCTGTTCGGTGTCGCGTGATCCGGACCGGCGGATCGTCGCGACCCGATCCGTGGCCGCCTCCGTCCTCGCGGCGGAAGGGATCAGTGGAGTGTGGGCGCCGATTTGTCGGGCACCACGAAGGCATGGCATAATCGAACGGTTGCCTAACGGCCCCATCGTATAGCGGCCTAGTACGCCGCCCTCTCACGGCGGTAACGCGGGTTCGAATCCCGCTGGGGTCACCAACACGTCGAAAGCCCGGTGTTCGCACCGGGCTTTCGACGTTTCCGCATCTGCCCCGCACCGCGCGACGCGCGGTTCCGCCCGGAGTAGAGTTCCGGATGCGAGGGGGAGTATCCCGATCTCGCGCATCCGTCATCACGGGCGCAACGTCGCCGCCCCGGGTGCGCGCCGCACTGTGCGGGGGAGAGACCGTCGACGTTCGTCGCACCCTCCCGAAAGGCATCGCCCGTGGCATCCGCTCTGCCCGCCTGGTTCGAGATCACCGCACTCGTGGTTCTCGTGCTGATCCTCGTCGCCGACCTCCTGCTCATCGTGCGCCGGCCGCACGTGCCGTCGATGAAGGAAGCCGGGCTCTGGGTCGGGTTCTACGTCTCGCTCGCACTCGTCTTCGCCGGCGTGCTGTGGGCCGTCAGCGGCGGGTTCGACGTGCCCAGCCAGTTCCTCGCGGGCTGGCTGACCGAGTACAGCCTGTCGGTCGACAACCTGTTCGTGTTCGTGCTGCTGATGGCGCAATTCGCCGTGCCGCGTCGCTACCAGCAGGAGGTGCTGATGGTCGGCATCATCATCGCGCTCGTGCTGCGCGGAATCTTCATCCTGCTGGGGGCGGCGATCATCGAGCACTTCAGCGCCGTGTTCTACCTGTTCGGCATCTTCCTCGTCTACACCGCCTATCGGCAGGCGTTTGGCGGCGACGACCACGACGACGATCAGAAGCGCGAGGGAGTGATCGTGCGCACGCTGCGACGCATCTTCCCGATCAGCGAGTCCTTCGACGGCGCGAAGCTGCGCACGACCGTCGACGGCCGACGCCTCTTCACCCCGATGCTGCTCGTGTTCGTCGCGATCGGCTTCACCGATCTGGTGTTCGCGATCGACTCGATCCCGGCGATCTTCGGCATCACCGCCGATCCGTTCCTCGTGTTCACGGCGAACCTGTTCGCGCTGATGGGACTTCGCCAGCTCTACTTCCTGCTCGGCGGACTGCTCGACTCGCTCCGCTATCTGCACTACGGCATCGCGTTCATCCTCGCGTTCATCGGCGTGAAGCTCGTCTTCCACGCGCTGCACGAGAACGAGCTGCCGTTCATCAACGGAGGTCATGGGGTGGAATGGGCGCCCGAGATCTCCACGCTCGCCTCGCTCGGCGTCATCGTGGCCTCGATGGCGGTCGCCACGGTGGCGAGTCTCATGGCCTCGCGTCGCGACCGCGACGGGACGGATGCCGCGGGCCCCGCGGCATCCGTCTGATCGGGGTCAGAACGCGGCGAGGTTCGCGCGCAGACCGCCCGGCGCGTACTCGCGGCGGAGGATGCCGCGGCGGCGCAGGATCGGCACGAGCTCATCGAGCACGCGGTGCACCGTGACGGGGTGCAGGTCGCCCCAGAGCAGTACGCCGTCGTTGCCCCACTCGGCGAGCTCCTCGATGCGGTCGGCGAACTCGTCGGCGGTGCCGACGAAGCCGGACCCGTCGGTGAGGCGTCCGAGCCGCGCATGCGACGCGAGGATCTGCCGCAGCGGCGTGGTGGCGGCGTCGTTCCTCCCGATGAGGCGACGGATGCTGCCTTCCGAGACGTGGTTCGCGAACGTGCCCGCCGGGATCGGCGCGTCGAGGTCGAGCGCCGTGAGGTCGGTCTCGAGATCGCTCGACTGCTTGCGCGCGATCTGCACGAGGGCGGCCTCATCGGGGTTCGCCGACGCGGCGACGAGTCGGTCCGCCTCGGCCGCTGATGAGACGAGCACGGGCTGGATCGCGAAGAGGATCGTGATCTCCTCCGGGCGCCGACCACGCTCGACCGCCGCCGCGTGGATCTTCGCTCGATAGGCGGTGATGCTGTCGCGATCGAGCGGGGCGAGCGCGAGCTGTATGTCGCTGTTCGCGCCCGCGAAGCCGAGTCCGCGTCCGCTGCCGCCCGGCGACGCGATCACCGGCTCGCCCTCGCGGAAAGGCACCGCGTTGAGCGGGCCGTCGAAGGCGAAGTACTCGCCCCGATGCGCGGCGTGGTCGAGCCGGGTGCCGTCCGCGTAGACGCCCGAGACGGGGTCGACGACGAGGGCCTCGGGCGACCAACTGCGCCACAGCAGCCGCAGGCTCTCCAGCCACTCCTCGGCGCGGTCGTAGGCGGCGTCGTGGCCGAGCGGCGCGGCGGTGCCGAAGTGGCGGGCACTGCCGGTGTCGGTGACGACGTTCAGGCCGAGACGGTCGCCACTCAGGTGCTGGAGGGTCGCGAACTGACGTGCCGCCGTGTAGGGCACGTACGCCGCGGGGTTGACCGTCGGGATCACGCCGAGATGCTCGGTCGCGTCGAAGAGGTACGGCGCGAGGAGGAGCGGATCGTGCTTCGGGCCGCCAAAGGCATGCCGGATCCGCAGATCTATCGTCTCCGGGCTGCCGAGGGACGGTGCGTCCTCGATGATGACGAGGTCGAACCCGGCCTGCTCGAGGGTGCGCGCCGACTGCTGGTAGAGGCCGGGCTTCGTCCAGTCGTAGTCCCAGTCGAGGGAGGGGTATCCCCAGCCGTGCGGGCCGAAGCCGCGGGCGAGGAACCAGCCGAAGTGCTGCAGGCGGGTCATGCGAGGATCTCCTCCGTGGAACGGTCGCCGGACCCGGCGACGGCGGCGGGGGATCCGCTGGCGGCGCCCGCGGCGGCGAGCGCCCGGGCGAGGTCGCGACGCAGGTCGTCGACGTCTTCGATGCCGATGGACAGACGCAGGGTGCCGGGGAGAACTCCGCGCCGTACCCGCTCTGACTCCGCGTGGCCGGAGTGGCTCGTCGAGGCGGGGTGCAGAACGAGCGTGCGCACGTCGCCGAGATGCGTCATATGCGTGACGAGCTGAACCGCTTCGACGAACGCGCGGGCGGCGGGCTCGCCGCCGTTCAGCGTGAACGCGAACACCGAGCCGAAGCCGCCATGCAGCTGACGCACCGCGAGGTCGTGATCGGGGTGCGTGGGAAGACCGGCGTAGTCGACGGAGGCGACCTCGGGCTGCTCCTCGAGCCAGGTCGCAAGAGCGAGGGCGCCCGCGGACTGGTGCCGCACGCGCAAACCAAGGGTCTCCGCCCCCTGGCCGACCAAGAAGGCATTGAAGGGCGACGGCGTCGCGCCGAAGCGGGGGGCGACCGTCTCTCGTGCGTAGGCGATGCGCGCGCGTCCGCCGTGGCGCTCCCACGGGCTCGGCGCACCGCTCGCGTTGCGTTCGACGAGGTGCGGGAACAGGCGGCCCGCCGTGACGCCGTCGAACCGGCCGTCGTCGACGATCACGCCGCCCAGCGCGGCCCCGTGACCGCCGAGGAACTTGCTCGCCGAGTGCACGACGATCGCCGCGCCGTGTTCGATCGGTCGCAGCAGCGCCGGCGTCGCGAACGTGTTGTCCACGACCAGCGGGATGCCGAACTCGTCGGCGACGCCGGCGACGAGAGCGACGT
>NZ_LMPK01000009.1:63123-65712 GCF_001423825.1 Microbacterium sp. Leaf351 | reverse complement strand
CGCATCGGGGTCGGAGATCTCGTCGACCAGCGTGGCCGTGATGCCGAGCCGCGACAGGTTGTCGAAGACGAGGCCGCGGGTGCCCTCGTAGATGTGGGCGGAGAGAACGATGTGGTCGCCGGCGGAGAGCAGCGTGAGCAGGGCGGTCGTGACGGCCGCCTGGCCGCTCGCGAGGAACACGGCCTCCGCGCCGGACTCGAGGGCGGCGAGCTTCTGCTCCAGGGCCGAGACGGTCGGGTTTCCGGTGCGGGTGTAGCCGAAGCCGGCGCCCGTGGCGAAGTGCTCGGCGGCGGTGTCGAAGGCGTCGAAGCGGAACCCGGCGGTGAGGTAGAGCGGCACGGTGCGGGACGCGGCATCCGACCACTCGGCGCCGGCGTGCGCGGCACGGGTGTCGAAGGATGCCTCGGTGTGCGCTGCGTGCTCGGTCACGACTCTCCTCGGGTAGGGCGGGGGTCAAAGGGGAATCGTCGCACGGCGCGCCGCCGCCGCCATCATCGGGTGCAATACGACGTCACGCCGTCGAGCCCTGCGCCGAGGCGCCGGTGGTACTGTGACGAGGTGCGGATCGCTCGCCTCCTCCTTAGCGGCCGCGACGAGACCTTGTTCTAGGCCGTCCTCGTCGCGGAGTTCGTCGCGGGCCTCCACACCCACTCGAGGAGTACGTCAGAGCCATGACCGACATCACGTCCGATTCGCCCACCATTCCCGACCGTCCGCGCACGCTCGCGGAGAAGGTCTGGGACAACCACCTCGTCGTCAAGGGTGAGAACGGCGAACCCGACCTCATCTACATCGACCTGCACCTGGTGCACGAGGTGACGAGCCCGCAGGCCTTCGACGGCCTCCGCGCCGAGGGGCGCCCGGTGCGCCGTCTCGACCTCACGATCGCCACCGAGGACCACAACACTCCGACACTCGACATCGACAAGCCGATCGCCGACCTCACGAGCCGCACCCAGATCGAGACGCTGCGTCGCAACGCGGCCGAGTTCGGGGTTCGCCTGCACTCGCTCGGCGACCGCGAGCAGGGGATCGTGCACGTCGTCGGCCCGCAGTTGGGGCTCACGATGCCGGGCATCACCGTCGTGTGCGGCGACAGCCACACCTCCACCCACGGCGCGTTCGGGGCCATGGCCTTCGGCATCGGCACGAGCGAGGTCGAGCATGTGCTGGCCACGCAGACGCTGCCGCTCAAGCCCTTCAAGACGATGGCGATCACCGTCGAGGGCGAGCTGAAGCCCGGGGTGACCGCGAAGGACATCATCCTGGCTGTCATCGCAAAGATCGGCACGAACGGCGGCCAGGGCTACGTGCTGGAGTTCCGCGGCTCGGCGATCCGGTCCCTCTCGATGGAGGGCCGCATGACGATGTGCAACATGTCGATCGAAGCGGGGGCGCGCGCCGGTATGGTCGCCCCCGACGACACGACCTTCGCCTACCTCGAGGGCCGTGCGCACGCGCCGCGAGGCGCGGACTGGGACGACGCCGTCGCCTACTGGCGCACGCTGCCGAGCGACGAGGGTGCGGTCTACGACGCGGAGGTCTACCTGGATGCCGCGGCCCTCGAGCCGTTCGTCACGTGGGGCACGAACCCGGGCCAGGGTGTGTCGCTCGGCGACGTCGTGCCGACGCCGTCCGATTTCTCGGACCCGAACGAGCGGGCCGCCGCCGAGCGTGCGCTCGAGTACATGGACCTCGCGGCCGGCACCCCGCTGAAGGATGTCGCGGTCGACGCCGTGTTCATGGGCTCGTGCACCAACAGCCGTATCGAGGACCTGCGCGCGTTCGCGGATGTCGTGCGCGGTCGCACGAAGGCGCCGGGCGTGCGCGTCATGGTGGTTCCCGGTTCCGCCCGGGTGCGCCTGGAGGCTGAGGCCGAGGGACTCGACAAGGTGTTCACCGACTTCGGCGCCGAATGGCGGTTCGCGGGATGCTCGATGTGCCTGGGAATGAACCCCGACCAGCTCGCGCCGGGGGAGCGCTGCGCGTCGACGTCGAACCGCAATTTCGAGGGACGTCAGGGCAAGGGCGGGCGGACGCATCTGGTGTCGCCTCTCGTGGCCGCCGCCACCGCTGTGCGAGGCACCCTCTCGAGCCCCGCGGATCTCGAACCGCTCGTCGCCGTGGCGACCGGCGCCCGACAGGAGGCCTGACCGTGGAGAAGTTCACCGCCCACACCGGCGTCGCCGTCCCGCTGCATCGATCGGCCGTCGACACCGACCAGATCATCCCGGCCGTCTACCTCAAGCGGGTGACCAAGACGGGATTCGAGGACGCGCTGTTCGCCAACTGGCGCCAGGATCCGGAGTTCATCCTCAACCAGCCCGCCTACGCGGGCGCGTCGGTGCTCGTCGCCGGTCCCGACTTCGGCACCGGCTCGAGTCGTGAACACGCTGTCTGGGCGCTGCGCGACTACGGATTCCGTGTGGTGCTGAGCCCCCGGTTCGCCGACATCTTCCGCGGCAACGCCGGGAAGCAGGGCCTGGTGGCCGGGGTCATCTCCGAGGCCGACCTCGAGTCGATCTGGGCGGTTCTCGATGCCGACCCCGGTGCGCAGCTCACCGTCGACCTCGAGACCCGAACCGCCGT
>NZ_LMPK01000009.1:50722-63092 GCF_001423825.1 Microbacterium sp. Leaf351 | reverse complement strand
CCCTTCGAAACGAAGATCGCATCGCCGCCTACGAGGCGCGACGCGAGTCCTGGAAGCCCCGGACGCTCCCCGTTCCGGACGCTCCCACGAAGTGAGGCCGCACCGTATGACTCTCCTAGGCGACGCATCCATCGCAGGCGGACGCAAAGAGGAGGAGGGCGAGATCATCTCGATCCGGGGCGGCCGTCCGCTCTCCGGTCGCGTTGAGGTGAAGGGCGCCAAGAACCTCGTCACCAAGGCGATGGTGGCGTCTCTTCTCGGTGAGAGCCCGAGCATCCTGCGCGACGTGCCCGAGATCAGCGACGTCGCCGTCGTGCGCTCTCTTCTCGAGGTGCATGGCGTGCGCGTCGAAGACGGTGTCGAGCCGGGCTCGCTCGTGCTCGATCCCCGTGACGTCGAGTCTGCGCACTTCGAGGAGATCGACGCCCACGCCGGCGCGTCGCGTATCCCGATCCTGTTCTGCGGCCCCCTGCTGCACCGCCTGGGGCAGGCGTTCATCCCCGATCTCGGCGGATGCCGCATCGGCGACCGGCCGATCGACTTCCACCTCGACGCGCTGCGCAAGTTCGGCGCGGTGGTCGAGAAGCTGCCGAGCGGCATCCGACTCTCGGCGCCGCAGGGCCTGCGCGGTGCCAGCATCCACCTGCCCTACCCGAGCGTCGGCGCGACGGAGCAGGTACTGCTGACGGCAGTGCGCGCGAAGGGCGTCACGGAGCTGCGCAACGCTGCGATCGAGCCCGAGATCATGGACCTGATCGCCGTGCTGCAGAAGATGGGCGCGATCATCTCCTACGAGCCCAACCGGGTCATCTTCATCGAGGGCGTCGATCGGCTCAAGGGCTACGACCACCGCGCGATCTTCGATCGCAACGAGGCCGCGAGCTGGGCCAGCGCGGCGATCGCGACCGACGGCGAGATCTTCGTCGCCGGTGCACGCCAGCAGGAGATGCTGACCTTCCTCAACGTGCTGCGGAAGGTCGGCGCCGATTTCGACGTGCAGGAGGACGGGATCCTCTTCCGGCGAGACGGCGAGCTCCGGCCCGTTGTCGTCGAGACCGATGTGCACCCCGGCTTCATGACCGACTGGCAGCAGCCCCTGATCGTCGCACTCACCCAGGCGTCGGGCCGCTCGGTCGTGCACGAGACGGTGTACGAGAACCGCTTCGGCTTCACTCAGGCGCTCGTGAAGATGGGCGCGGACATCGTCGTGCACCCCCACGGACTGCAGGAGGGCGTGCGTCGCGTGGCGCGCCGCGCGCTCGAGCAGGCCGCCGTCATCACCGGTCCGACCGCATTGCGGGGTGCCGACATCACCGTCCCTGATCTGCGCGGCGGGTACAGCCACGTGATCGCGGCGCTGACCGCCGAAGGGGAGTCGATCGTGCGCAACGTCGGGATCATCCGGCGTGGATACCCCGACTTCTTCGCCAAGCTGCGCGCACTCGGCGCCGACTTCGACGTCATCGGCTGAGCCGTGTCGACCACGTCGCGCAAGAGACGCGCATCGCCCGAGAAGTCGCGGCCCAGCGTCTGGTGGCTGCTCGCCGCGATCATCGTGCCCATCGTCGGCCTCATCGCGCGCATCGAGATCGAGGGCGAGGAGAACCTTCCGGAGGAGGGCTCCTACGTCGTCGCGCCGAACCACATGAGCGAGATCGATCCCTTGATCGTCGCAGTCGCCGTGTGGCGCATCGGACGCGCCCCGCGCTTCCTCGCCAAGGAGAGTCTGTTCCGCGTGCCGGTTCTCGGCTGGGCGTTGCGTGTCACCGGCATGGTGCCCGTCGCACGTGAGTCGACGGCCGCCGCGGCGAGTTCGACGGTGGCCTCCGCACGACGCCTCGTTGCTTCAGGTCACGGCGTGATCGTGTACCCCGAGGGAACCCTCACCCGCGACCCCGACTTGTGGCCGATGCGGGGCAAGACCGGGGCCGCGCGCCTCGCGCTCGCGGGGGACATCCCCCTGATCCCGGTCGCGCACTGGGGCTCGCAGCGCATCCTCCCTCGATACGGGAAGCTCTCGCTCTGGCCGCCGAGAAAGCGCGTGCGCATCGTGTTCGGACCGGCACTGGACCTCTCCGCTCATGTCGGTCACGGCAAGGAGCAGAGCACGCTTGTGGCGGTGACGGCCGAGGTGATGCAGGGAATCACGTCGCTGGAGGAGACGCTGCGCAGTGAGAAGGCTCCGGCCGAGCGCTGGAACCCCTCCGCGCACGGCCAGAAGGAGACGGGTCGCCTTGACTCGTAGAGGCGAGCCCGAGCTCCCTCGCGTCGCCGTCATCGGCGCCGGCAGCTGGGGGACCACGTTCGGCAAGATTCTGGCCGACGGCGGGGCCCAGGTCGGCATGTGGGCTCGTCGGCGCGAGCTCGCCGATGAGATCACGAGGGCCAAGCGCAACAGTCAGTACCTGCCCGGCATCAATCTGCCGCGTACGATGTGGGCCTCCGATGACCTCCATGCGGTTCTCGACGGTGCCGAGCTCGTGTTCCTCTCGGTTCCCAGCCAGGCCCTCCGCCACAACCTCAAGGGTCTGCGACCCATCCTCTCCCGCACCGACCAGCCGGTGATCTCGCTGATGAAGGGTGTCGAGAAGCGCACGAATCTGCGCATGAGCGAGGTCATCGAGCAGGAGCTGCGCTGCGATCCCGACCGAATCGCCGTCGCATCGGGCCCCAATCTCGCGCTCGAGATCGCCCGTGAGCAGCCGACCGCGGCGGTCATCTCCTCGACGAGTCAGGAGACGGCGGAGCTCGTGGCCCGCCGCGCGCGCAATCACTACTTCCGCACATTCGTGAACACCGATGTGATCGGCACCGAGTTCGGTGGTGTGCTCAAGAACCTCATCGCCGTCGCGATCGGCATCGTCGACGGCGTCGGCTACGGCGAGAACACCAAGGCGTCGATCATCACGCGAGGTCTCGTCGAGATGACCGACTTCGCCGTCGCCATGGGCGCGCGCGCCGAGACACTGCAGGGGCTCGCCGGACTCGGCGATCTGATAGCCACATGCCAGTCGCCCCTGAGTCGCAACAACACGGCGGGGCGCCTGCTGGGGCAGGGCTACAGCTTCCAGGATGTCGTCAAGCAGATGCAGCAGACCGCGGAGGGCCTCGCCTCGGTGACGCCCGTGCTCACCCTCGCACGCGAGCACGACGTGCAGATGCCGATCGTGGAGCAGGTCAAGATGGTGCTCGACGGCGACCTCGATCCCCGTCAGATCGCTCCGCACCTGACCACCGACGACGACACCCCCCAAGGGGAGAGGACGCAGAATGGACAAGCCGGTCGTAGTGGTTCTGTTTGGGGGAAGATCCAGCGAGCACTCGATCAGCTCCGCAACAGCGGGGGGNNGCGTTCGTGCTCGAGGACGACGATCCCGGCAAATTCGCGCTCGATCCCGCGCACCTGCCCGAGGTGGTCGACAACGGCACCCGCATTCTGTGGCCCGAGCCCGCGGGACGCCGGTCGCTGCGGGTGCGTCGCGCGGACGGCGAGATCGCGGACCTCGGCGAGGTGGATGTGATCCTGCCGATCCTTCACGGCGCGCACGGTGAGGACGGCACGATCCAGGGCTTCTTCGACACGCTCGAGATCCCCTACGCGGGCGGCGGCGTGCTCGACTCCGCGGTCTGCATGGACAAGCACTTCATGAAGGTGGCGCTCGCGGCAGCCGGGGTGCCGGTATCCCCGGGAATCACCGTGCGCGAGTCGGAGTGGCGCGCCGACCCGGGCGTGGTCGCCACACGGCTGACCGAGGCATCCTTTCCGTGGTTCGTGAAGCCCGCTCGAGCCGGCTCGAGCGTCGGTGTGTCCAAGGTGCACGGGCTCGACGAGCTCGACGCCGCTCTGCGGGTCGCGTTCGCCGAAGACGACAAGGTGCTCGTCGAGCAGGGCATCGTCGGGCGCGAGGTCGAGGTGGGGGTGCTCGAAGGGCGAGCGGATGTCGCCCCTCGCGCGTCGCTCGTCGGGGAGATCGTGCTGCGCGACCGCGAGTTCTACGACTTCGAGGGGAAGTATCTCGGCGGCGACGGCGTCGACGTGGTGTGCCCGGCTGATCTCACGGCCGGGGAGGTGTCCTCGCTGCAGGAGATGGCGCTGCGCGCGTTCGCCGCGGTCGACGGGCGTGGTCTCGCCCGGGTCGACTTCTTCTTGACCGACGATGGCCCGGTGGTCAACGAGCTCAACACGATGCCCGGATTCACGCCGATCTCGATGTTCCCGAAGTGCTGGATCGCGTCGGGCCTGAGCTACGCGGACCTGATCTCGGAGCTCGTCGACACCGCTCTGGAGCGGGTCGTCCGCGCCTGAGTCTCAGGGGGTCGGCGCCGCAGTCGCTCCGCCGTGAGCGGTGCACTCGGATGTCACCGTCGTGTACGCCGAGATGAGCGGGCCGAGCGCAGTGAGGGCGTCGATGCTCGACACTCCGCCCGTGGGGTCGGTGTCGATGTAGAGCTGCACCGCGGGCACCCGCCCGAAGGTCGTGACGAGTGTGCGCGGTGCGTCGGTGTCATCGACGAGCCAGTCGACGCCGTCGACCGTGCGGCACGGCATCGTTGTCGCGCCGGGCGGGGTCACACCGCACGTGAAGAGCACAGCAGCGGGGTCCCCCCATGCTGCGGTGGCCTGCGCGGTGGTCCACCGGCGCTCCTTGCCGACGAGGTCGGATGGCAGACGCACCGAGATGTCGGCGCAGGCTGACGCGCCGGAGTTCGGAGCGGGCTGCAGCGCGACGGTGCTGGCGCAGCCGGTGAGCACGAGGCATCCGGCCGCCGTCGCGGCGAGGAGGGCGCGCGACATCCGACTCATCCGTCCAGGCTAGCGACTCGCACCTGTCCCGCCGCCGAGTAGCGTGGGGGGATGCCGCAGCACGACGCCGATCCGACGGTCGCCGCCCTGTCGGAGGGCGAGGTGCTCGCAGCGATCCTCGCGGAGGTGGGCGCGTCGCGCGCGGAGGTCGGCCCCGGCGACGATGCCGCCGTGATCGCGGCTCCCTCGGGTCGGATGGTCGCCACTGTCGACACGCTGGTGCACGGACCCGACTTCCGGCTCGCATGGACGAGCGGGTTCGACCTGGGCTGGAAGGCGGCGGCCGTCAATCTCGCGGATGTCGCGGCGATGGGAGCGACCCCGACGGCCCTGCTCGTGGCGCTCGCGATGCCCGACCACACTCGCCTGTCGTTCGTGACCGACGTGGCCCGGGGGTTGCGTGCGGCGTGTGATGCGCTGGCGCCCGGCTGCTCGGTGGAGGGCGGGGATCTGACCGTCTCCGACACGCTGACCGTGGCGGTGACCGCTCTCGGCATACCGGTGACGACGCCGGTGACCCGCGCCGGGGCGAGGGTCGGCGACGTCGTGGCGATCGCCGGGGAGCTCGGCCGTGCGGCGGCGGGGCTCGACATCCTGTTCACTCGGTTCCGTGACGACGCCGGGCAGCCGGTTCCGGTGGTGGACGCGCGCCTCTCGCCCGTGGATCACGAGCTCGTCGTCGCGCAGCTGCGCCCCTCGCCGCCCATCGGGGCGGGGGTGATCGCCGCGCGCGCCGGAGCCACGGCGATGATGGACGTCTCCGACGGGCTCGCCCTCGATGCATCGCGACTGGCCCGCGCCTCCGGCGTCACTATCGATCTGGATGCCGCGGCCCTCGGCCCGGACAGAGAGCGTGCGCTCGGCGGCGGCGAGGACCACGCGCTGCTGGCGACGTATCCCGCGGGCGCTGCGGTGCCGGCTCCGTTCCGTCCCATCGGAGTCGTGCGACCGGCCGGTGATATCGCCCTGCGGCTCGACGGCGAGCCCGTCACCCGGCCTCCCGGCTGGGATCCGTACCGCGACTGGGATTCCGCGCGGGGCTAGGCGGTGCCCGGTTCGTCGCCGTCGTCGGGTTCGATCCACCACAGGGTCGTGTCGCCGTAGCGCCGATCGCGGAACACGCGCAGGCCCGGCGGCAGGAGGGGCTCGGGGGAGCGGGCGTCCCGCTCGACGACGACGACGGCGTGCGTCGCAAGGTGCGGGATCAGCAGCGTCAGCACCCGGGTGATCTCCTGCTCGTCGACCGCGTAGGGCGGGTCGATCAGGGCGAGGTCGATGTCGTCCGAGAACCCGCGCAGGAACGCCTCGACGGCGGCGCGGTGCACGCGCACGGTCGCGGCGGGCACGGCTCGGCGTACCCGCGCGGCGTTGCGCTCGGCGACCACAGCGGCCCGCGGCGCCTTCTCGACGAGATCGGCGCGGTGGGCACCGCGACTGATCGCTTCGAGGCCGAGCGCACCGGAGCCTGCGTAGAGGTCGAGCACGCGCGCGCCGCGCAGGGCATCGGCCGACTCCAGCGCGCCGAACAGCGATTCGCGCACACGGTCGCTCGTCGGCCGCGTGCCGGCGTCGGGCACCTCGAGGGTGAGGGAGCCGGCCGCTCCCGCGATGATCCGGGTCACCGTCCCACGATAGCGACGGGCCTGTCGGCGGCCCGCCCTAGACTCGCAGCATGCCGCCGCTGCGTCTCGATTCGCCGCTCGGCGATGTGCTCGACGACAAGGTCGCGAAGGCGCTGACGAAGGCCTTCGGCATGGCCCGCGTCGGTGATCTGCTGGCGCATTACCCGCGGCGCTACGCGCTGCGGGGCGAACTGACGCCCATCGCCTCGTTGACGGTCGGTGAGCAGGTGTCGATCGTCGCGGAGATCGTGTCGGTCGCCGAGAGGCGGATGCACAACCGCCGCGGCTCGCTGCTCGAGGTCGTGATCTCCGATGGCGAGGGACAGCTCTCCCTCACGTTCTTCAATCAGTCCTGGCGGATGGGTGAGCTGCGACGTGGTCGGCGGGGAATGTTCTCGGGCAAGGTGGGGGAGTTCCGCGGCGGCAAGCAGTTCGCGCACCCCGACTACCAGCTCTTCGACGATCTGGAGACCGCGGCCCAGACCGCGCAGGCGCTGGCGAGCCGTCCGATTCCGGTGTACCCGGCGACGGCCGCCGTGGCGACCTGGACGATCGCCAAGGCCGTCGAAGGGGCGCTCGACGGTCTCGGTGAGGTCGACGACCCGCTCCCCGACGACCTGCGGCGCCGTCACGCCCTGCTTCCCGCTCGCACGGCGCTCGAGCACATCCATCGGCCGTCGGTGATCGACGATGTCGCCCCCGCGCAGCAGACGCTGCGGATGCAAGAGGCCCTCGTGCTCCAAGCGGGGCTCCTTCAGCAACGAGCGGCGGTGGCGGCGTTGCACGCACGACCACGCCCTGCCGGCGAGCTGCGGGAATCCTTCGACGCCCGGCTCACCTTTGCGCTCACCGACGATCAGGCCTCGGTCGGAGAGCAGATCGCCGCAGACCTCGTCGCCGAGCGGCCGATGAACCGGCTCGTGCAGGGCGAGGTCGGGTCCGGGAAGACCCTCATCGCGCTGCGCGCGATGCTGCAGGTCGCCGAGTCCGGCGGGCAGGCGGCGCTCATCGCACCGACCGAGGTGCTCGCCGCCCAGCATCTGCGATCGATCGCCGCGATGCTCGGACCCGACCTGTCCGCAAAGCTCATCCCGACGCTGCTGACTGGTCAGATGCCGGCGGCCGACCGTCGCCGGGCGGCGCTGCGGGTGGCATCCGGTCAGTCGCTCATCGTCGTGGGCACGCACGCCCTGTTGAGCGCCACGACGACGTTCGCCGACCTCGCCCTCGTCGTCGTCGACGAGCAGCACCGGTTCGGGGTCGAGCAGCGCGACGCCCTGCGCGCGAAGGGCACCGCCCCGCATGTGCTCGTGCTCACCGCCACCCCGATCCCGCGCACCGTCGCGATGACGGTCTTCGGAGACCTCGACGTCTCAACGATCCGCACCCTGCCTCCCGGCCGCGCCGGCATCGAGAGCTTCGTCGCGCCGCTCGCCGAGAAGCCGAGCTGGTTCGGCCGGGTGTGGGATCGCGCTGCCGAGGAGGTCGCGGCCGGCCGCCAGGTGTTCGTCGTGTGTGCCGCGATCGACGTGGACGTCGACGAACCGGGCGACGCGCCGTCGGCGACGGATGCCGCAGCCTCCCGACCGACCTGGGGAGTCGCCCAGGTGGCGACCCTCCTGTCGCAGCTCCCGCGATTCGCTCAGGTGCGCATCGAGATCTTGCACGGGCGCATGCCGAGCGACGAGAAGGATGCCGTCATGCGCCGCGTCGCCGCGGGCGAGGTCGACCTGCTCATCGCGACGACGGTGATCGAGGTCGGGGTCGACGTGCCGAACGCGTCGACGATGATCGTGCTCGATGCCGACCGTTTCGGCGTCTCGCAGCTGCACCAGCTGCGAGGCCGGGTAGGTCGCGGTTCGGTGCCGGGGCTGTGCCTCCTCGTGACGGAGGCGGCTGTCGGCAGCCCGGCGCGCGAGCGGGTGGAGGCGGTGGCCGCCACCCTCGACGGCTTCGTCCTCGCCGAGGTCGACCTCGAGCTGCGGGGCGAGGGAGATGTGCTCGGCGCAGCGCAGTCCGGCGCGCGCAGCTCGCTGCGCCTGCTGCGGGTCGTCGCCGACGCCGATCTGATCGCGGAGGCGCGGGACGAGGCATCCGTACTGCTGGCGGACGATCCGCAGCTGACGGCGCACCCTGGTCTGCGGGATGCGATCGAGCGGCGGCTCGACGACGACACGCGCGCGGCCCTCGGCAAGAACTGACTCGGGGCCGGCTCGCGTGACGCGCCCGACTAGGCTGGCCGCGTGAGCAATCGGATCGCCGTCGTTCCCGGATCGTTCGATCCGCCCACCCTCGGTCACCTCGACGTCATCCGTCGGGCCGCCGCGCTGTACGACGAGATCCACGTGCTGGTGGTCCACAACCCCGGCAAAGAGGCAATGCTGCCCATCGCTCAGCGTCTGAGCCTCCTCGAGCAGTCGATCGCCGAGGCCGAGGTGCCGGGCAAGATCACCGTCGCGTCGTGGAGTGTCGGGCTCCTCGTCGACTACGCCACCGACGTGGGCGCGGGAGTGCTCGTCAAGGGCATCCGTTCCCAGGTGGATGTCGCCTACGAGACGCCCATGGCGATCGTGAACCGTCACCTCGCCGGTATCGAAACCGTCTTCCTCCTCCCCGACCCCTCCCATGCGCTCGTGTCGAGTTCTCTGGTGCGTCAGGTCGCGGGGCTCGGCGGCGATGTCTCGCCGTACGTTCCGGCCCCGGTGGCGCGGTTCCTCGACACCGGCGCGCGCGGCATCTGACCGGCCCCGCGCGTTCCCTGCCGGGCTAGGATTCCGGGGTGAGGAACTCCCGGCCCGGCCCCTTCAGCCTGAACGTCCGCGATATCGTGCGCCGTCCCGGCGAGATGCGCGAGCACTCGATCGACGTGCCGCTCGCCGAGAAGTGGGGCGAGGGTCTCGTGGCCGTCCCGTCGGGTTCGGCCGTCGAGCTCGATGTGCGGCTGGAGTCGGTGCACGAGGGGATTCTCGCCACCGGCGACGTGCACGCCGACTACGAAGGCATCTGCGGCAGATGCCTCACCGAGATCGCCGCGCCCGTCGATGTCGAGTTCCAGGAGCTTTTCGCGTATCCTGGAGAGGAAGCGAACGACTTCGAGGTTCAAGACGACCACGTGGATCTTGAAACTGTGGTCAGGGATGCCATCGTCCTCTCGCTTCCGTTCCAGCCGGTGTGCCGGCCAGAGTGCCCCGGTCTCGACCCCGAGACCGGCGAGCTTCTGGACGAGCAGAGCGGCGCGACATCCGGTGAGGCCCTCGATCCACGCTGGGCGGCACTGGAGAAGTTCGCAGCGGAACAGAACGATGAGTCCGGCGAGTCCGGGCGGACACCCCAGAACTCCTAGAACGAAAAGGAAGACCCATGGCAGGTAACCCTCCGAAGCGCAAGGTCTCGCGCTCGAACACCCGCTCGCGCCGCGCGCAGTGGAAGGCCGAAGCGCCCGCGCTGGTCAAGACCATCGAGAACGGCAAGGTTGTCTACAGCCGCCCCCACCAGGCGAAGGTCGTCACCGACTCGCAGGGCACCGAGCTGTTCCTCGAGTACAAGGGCCGCAAGGTCGCAGACATCTGAGACCCGCTCGGTGAGCGACGTCTCCGCGGACACCTCCGCACTCCTCCGCAAGCTCGGGGTCGACATCGACCCCGAGCTTGCGGCATTGGCCCTGACGCATCGGTCGTACGCGTACGAGCACGGGCAGATCCCGCACAACGAGCGCCTCGAGTTCCTCGGCGACTCGGTGCTGGGGCAGGCCGTGACAGTGAAGCTCTATCGCGAGAATCCCGATCTCGACGAAGGGGCGCTCGCCAAGCGACGCGCGAGCGTCGTCTCCACGGTTGCCCTGGCCGAGACCGCGAGGCGGGTCGGCATCGGCGAATATGTGCGCCTTGGCCGAGGCGAAGAGCTCACCGGCGGGCGGGACAAGGACTCCATCCTCGCGGACACGACGGAGGCGCTCATCGGCGCCACCTATCTCTCGGCGGGAGCCGACGCGGCGACCGGCCTCGTGCTGCGGCTCATCGAGCCGCTCCTGGCCGACCCCGACCGCTACGGCGCGGCGATCGACCCGAAGACGAGCCTGCAAGAGCTCGCCGCACGGCTCGGTCGCCCGGCACCGACCTACTCGGTGGCCTCCGACGGACCCGACCATGCGCGGGTGTTCACCGCGCGTGTCGCCGTCGGTGACGTCGCCGGCAGCGGGTCGGGCACGAGCAAGAAGCACGCGGAGATGGCCGCCGCCCTCGCCGCGTGGAACACGCTGTCCGGGCGTGCCTGAGCTTCCCGAGGTCGAGGTCGTGCGCGCGGGTCTCGCGCCCGCCGTCACCGGTGCCCGCGTTGTCAGCGTCACGGTGCTCGACGACCGTGCCCTGACGCGCCACCGGGGCGCGGCATCCGATTTCGAGAGCGCCCTCACCGGTCGTGTGCTCACCGGTGTGGTGCGCCGAGGCAAGTTCCTCTGGCTGCCGATCGAGACGGATGCCGCAGCCCGGGCGGTCGTCGGTCATCTTGGTATGAGCGGCCAGCTGCTGCTGCGCGCGCCCGGCGCGCCGGCGGAGCGTCACGAACGCGTGCGCATCGAGCTCGCCCACCCGCGGCACGGAGAGCTCGCGGTGGTGTTCGCCGACCAGCGCACATTCGGGTCGCTCGCGATCGACGAGCTCGTGCCGACGATCGACGGTGCCGCGGGAGGATTCGGCTCGGACGTGCCGCTGGTACCGGTGCAGGCCGCGCACATCGCGCGCGATCCGCTCGACCCCGCGTTCGACGAGGCGTTGTTCCGGCGTCGGGTGGGGGCATCCGTGTCGGCCGTGAAGCGCGTACTGCTCGATCAGACGACCGTCAGCGGGATCGGCAACATCTACGCCGACGAGTCGCTGTGGGCGGCGCGCGTGCACCCGGAGACTCCGGCCCGGGCGCTCGCTACGCGCACCGTCACCCGCCTTCTCGACGAGGTGCGTGTGGTGCTCGAGCGTGCTCTCGCCGAGGGCGGCACGAGCTTCGACGCGCAGTACGTGAACGTCAACGGGCAGGCCGGCTACTTCGCCCACTCGCTGCGGGCCTATGGCCGCACCGGCCAGCCGTGCCCGCGCTGCGGCACGCCGATTCTGCGGGTGAGCTTCACCAACCGGTCGAGCCACTTCTGCCCGCGGTGCCAGCGGCGCCGCAGCGCACGCTGACACCGCGTCGGGTCACTCCAGGTCTCGCCGCCACGCGCCGATGTAGGCGGCCGGCGTGAATCCGAGGGTCTCGTTGATCGAGAGCATCGGCCGGTTCTCCTCCGCGTTGAAGGTGAGGAGCCGGGGCGAGTCGGGCACGAGCTCCCGCCAGCGTCGCAGTCCTGCGCACTTCACGAGCATGCCGAGCCGATGTCCCCGGTGCTCCGAGAGCACGAGCGTGTCCATCTGGGAGGAGGCGAGCGTCGGATCGGTGCGGCTGGCGAGCTCGTTGAAGGCGCAGAGTCGTCCGGATGCGACATGGCGGGCGGCCGTCACGAGCACGCGCTCCCCGCTGTCGAGGTAGCGCTGCTCCATACGGCGCACGCGGTCCGCGTCCCACACCTCCTCGTCGACCTCCATGTCACCGACGGGCGTGTCCGTCGACATGCGCGACTTCATCCAGGCGTAGTCGAGCGTGAACTCCTCGGGCGTCGGATACTCCCACTGCACGACCTCGTAGCCGACAGCGAACTCGGCCGCCGCCGCGGCCGCGGCGACCACCACGGAGGCGTCGGCATGCAGGTCGAACACGCTCTTGCGTTCGACCTGGCCGAGCACATAGCCGCGACCCTCGAGGAAACGAGCGGTGTGATCACGGGGGATGCGGCCGAACCCGGTGGGTGACGCGAGGTGTTCGCCGGATGCCGCGGGGTGCTCGGCGAACGTCTGCATCACCGTGCGGCCCAGTTCGCGCGCGGTGCGTTCGGCGAGGTCGAACCCCGCCGTTCCGA
>NZ_LMPK01000009.1:50204-50703 GCF_001423825.1 Microbacterium sp. Leaf351 | reverse complement strand
GTGGAAGGCGTCGACCGTCACTCGACCGATGGGAGCGCCCTCGTCGCGCACGAGCCAGACGAGGCGGGTGCGATCGGGGTCGTCCTGGTAGTGGGGGAGAAGCTCGGCAGGCGTCTGGTCCTCGTCGGCATTGCCGGAGATCTCGAGGTAGATGCGGTTGCGCACCTCGACCATGTCGATGAAGTCGGTGGCGTCCGCGTCGTCGATGCGCGCGGGGATCGTGAGCGGGACGAAGCTCACGGGAGGGGTGTCCATGGGGGATTCCTTCTGCAGGGGTGAGAGGTCGGGGGTCCGGAGAGGACCCCCGACCGGTGCCGTCAGCGACGGATGTCAAGGAGCGCGGCGCGCTCCCACTCCGCCTCGCGGCGGCGGCGAGCGGACTCGACATCGTCGCGGAGGCGGTGCGATTCGCGATCGGCGGTGAGACGCGACATCCGCTGACCCCAGAGGATCAGCCGGAGGCCGAGATGCATCGCCCAGCGATCGAGCAGGCCGGTAT
>NZ_LMPK01000009.1:49818-50191 GCF_001423825.1 Microbacterium sp. Leaf351 | reverse complement strand
GAGCAGGGTGTTCATGGGGGTTCCTTCGAGGGGAGACTCGTCGACCGGACGGTCGACGGCGTGCGCGCCGCAGCGCGGACGAGGGGATGCCGCGGACGAAACCGTCGTAGGCGGCGAGGCGGACCCGGAGGTCGAGAGGCGCCCGGTGGGCGCGGCCGTCGGTGACGGCGGGAGGGCGGCGGACGGCGCGGAGCGTCGACCTGACCTACGCGGTGCGCAGTCCGGTGCCGGCGAGTCCCATGACAGCGGGGACGGTTGCCGACACGGCGCGAGTGCGCGGGAATCCGGTGGTGTGGATGGTGATCATGGCAACCTCCTCTCGATGTCGTGGTGCGGTTGAGCACGCTATCGGCTGACGTACAGACGAGTCAAG
>NZ_LMPK01000009.1:44083-49779 GCF_001423825.1 Microbacterium sp. Leaf351 | reverse complement strand
TTACCCGAACGAGCCCGGAGGATGAACGGATGCACCTGAAGAGCCTGACGCTCAAAGGGTTCAAGTCGTTCGCCCAGCCGACGACCTTTGCGTTCGAACCGGGAGTGACGGCCATCGTCGGTCCGAACGGCTCGGGCAAGTCGAACGTCGTCGACGCGCTCGCCTGGGTGATGGGGGAGCAGGGTGCGAAGACCCTGCGCGGCGCGAAGATGGAAGACGTCATCTTCGCGGGCACGTCGACGCGTGGACCCCTCGGCCGCGCAGAGGTCACACTGACCATCGACAACTCCGACGGCGCACTGCCGATCGAATACGCCGAGGTGACGATCAGTCGCACGCTGTTCCGCAACGGCACCAGCGAGTACGCGATCAACGGCGAAGGATGCCGCCTCCTCGACGTGCAGGAGCTGCTCAGCGACTCCGGGCTCGGCCGGGAGATGCACGTGATCGTCGGACAGGGGCGTCTGGACACGGTGCTGCAGGCCACGCCGGAGGATCGCCGCGGGTTCATCGAGGAGGCCGCGGGCATTCTGAAGCACCGCCGCCGCAAGGAGAAGACGCTGCGCAAGCTCGAGGCGATGGAAGCGAACCTGCTTCGCCTGTCCGACCTCGCCGGCGAGGTGCGTCGCCAGCTCAAGCCGCTCGGCCGGCAGGCCGAGATCGCGCGTGAAGCCGCCACGATCGCCGCCGTGGTGCGCGACGCGAAGGCACGGCTCTACGCTGACGAGCTCGTTCGGCTGCGGGCCGAGCTCACCCTCGCGACGCAGAACGAACAGACCCGACACGCCGAACGGATCGCTCTGCAGGACCAGGTCGAGACCCTGCGGCTGCGGGTGCAGGCGCTCGAGGCGCAGCAGCGCTCCGAGCTGGTCGACGACGCCCGACGCACCGCGTTCGGGCTCGAACAGGTGCAGGAGCGCCTTCGCGCGCTCTACGCCCTCGCGGGCCAGCGTCTCGCCCTGCTGAGCGAGGACGATGAGGCGGGCGCCGCGGTCGCCACCGTCACGCAGGGAATGATCGACGAGGCCCGCGAGGAGGTCGACCGCATCGCGGGCGGTCGGGGTGACGCCGAGGATGCTGCGGCCGCCGCGGCGCGCACCGTGATCCGGGCCCGCGCCGAGCTCGACGCCCTCGACGCGGACATCGCGGCGCAGAGCGCACTCGTGTCCGAGCACGACATGCGCCTCACCGCGCTGCGCGGGTCGGCGGAGGCCGCCGAGTCTGCGCTCGCGGCCGTGCAAGCCGCGGTCGACCGTCAGCAGCGCGCACTCGACGCGGCCGTGCAGCGCCGGGAGGAGGCCGCCGCCGTTCTCGCCGGCCTCGATCCCGATCTTGCGCCGGAGCGATCCGCGGGCGAGTTCGCGACGGCGTACGAGCAGTCGCAGCGCCGTGCGAACGAGCTCGAGTCGGATGTCGCGGGCATCCGCGAACGCCTGCACGCCGCCGAGCGCGAGGCAGAGGCGCTGACGGCCGAGGCCGCCGCGCTCGCCCGCGCGCTCGACGTGCGAAACGGGGCCGCCGCGCTCGTCGCCGAGGGTGGGGCCGGGGTGCGGGGGCTCGTCTCCGACGCCGTGAAGGTCACGGCCGGATACGAGGCGGCGATCGCGGCCGCTCTGGGCGCGGTGGCAGAGGGCGTGCTCGTCGACTCCGCGGAGGCCGGCTTGGTTGCGGCGGACGCCGTGCGCCGCGCCGACGACGGCGTTGTCGACATCGTCTTCGCCGCGCCGTACACCGATGTCGATGCGCCGGTTATCCCGGATGCCGTCGCGGCCGTCTCCGTCGTGAATGCCCCGGATGGCATACAGCGCCTGCTCGCGCAAGTCGTCGTGGTCGACGACCTGGAGAGCGCGCACCGTGTCGCGCGATCGCACCCGTCGATCGTCTGCGTCACACGGGCCGGGGAGCACGTGACGTCCCAGACGATCCGCGCGGGCTCCGGGGCCGGCCGTTCGCGCCTCGAGCTCGCCGCGCAGCGGGATGCCGCGGCATCCCGAGTGTCAGAGATCACCGTCGTCGCCGACTCGCTGCGCGAGGCTCTGGCCGAGCGCACTGCCGAGCTCGCCGAGATGCGCCACGCGGCACGGCGAGCGCTCGACGACCTGCGCGCGAATGACGCCGCCGTCGCCGCACACGCCGAGCAGGTCAACCGGGCGACCGTGCGACACGAGTCGGCCAGTGCGGAGTGCGACCGACTGACGACCACCCTCGGGCAGGCGCAGAGCGCCGTCGACGAAGCGGTCGATGCGGCCAGGGTGTCCCGTGACCGCCTCGACACGGCGCTCGAGGCGCCGCGGCCCATCCTCGACGCGTCCGCGCGCGACGGACTGCTCGCGACGCTCGACGGTGCGCGAGAGTCGGAGATGCAGACGCGTCTGGAGGTCGAGACGCTCAAGGAGCGTGTGCGCGCGCAGGAGGCGCGGGTCGACGCCCTCGAACGACAGCGGGAGCGCGAACGCGCCGCAGCGGAGGAATCCGCCCGGCGCACGGTGCTCCGGCGGGCGCAGCGTCAGATCGCCGCGGACGTCGCCGGTCGCCTTCCCGCCGTGCTCGACTCGGTCGATCGTTCGGTCAGTGAGGCGCGTGTCGCCCTCGCTGCCGCCGAGGCGGCGCGTACACAGGTGACCGCCGAGCTCGCCGAGCTGCGACGGCAGGAGGGGACGGCCCGGGAACGGCTGGCTGCCACGACCGAGAGCGTGCACAGCATCGAGCTGCAGATGCACGAGAAGCGTCTGCACGTCACGAGCCTGCTCGAACGCGTCGCGAGTGAGCTCGCCCTCGAGGAGGACATTCTCGTCGCGGAATACGGGCCGGAGGTCGCGATCCCGCCGGACCCCGTGCTGGTCGACTCCGAGTCGGCAGACGAGTCCGTGTCCGACGAGGATCCGGCTCCGGTGCCCTTCGACCGCGCCACGCAGCGCAAGCGGCTCGCGGAGGCCGAGCGCAAGCTCGCCCAGCTCGGCCGTGTGAATCCGCTCGCGCTCGAGGAGTTCGCCGCACTCGAGCAGCGACACGTCTTCCTCACCGAGCAGCTCGCCGACCTGACCCAGACCCGCGCCGACCTGGTCACGATCATCGGCGAGCTCGACGAGCGCATGCAGACGATCTTCCTCGCCGCGTTCGAGGACACCCGCGAAGCCTTCACCGAGGTGTTCCCGATGCTGTTCCCCGGCGGCACGGGCAGCATCTCGCTCACCCACCCCGAGGAGCCCCTCATCACGGGAATCGAGGTCTCGGTGCGGCCGGTCGGCAAGAAGGTGGAGCGGCTCTCGCTGCTCTCGGGGGGAGAGCGCTCCCTCGCGGCGGTCGCGCTGCTCGTCGCGATCTTCACCGCACGGCCCAGCCCCTTCTACATCCTCGACGAGGTCGAGGCGGCCCTCGACGACGCGAACCTCGGTCGCCTGCTCTCGGTGTTCGAGCGCCTGCGCGCCTCGAGTCAGCTCATCGTCATCACGCACCAGAAGCGGACGATGGAGATCGCGGACGCCCTGTACGGCGTCTCGATGCGGCAGGACGGCGTGTCGGCGGTCGTCGGGCAGCGCGTGCGGGAGGCGGCCACGGCGGCGCCGTAGGCTGGAGTCATGGCGGAAAGATCCTGGTCGCTGGGGCGTGCTCTGAGGGGCATGTTCGTCAAACCGGTCATCGACGAGACGACCTGGGACGACCTCGAGACGGCGCTCATCACGGCCGACTTCGGGCCCGACATCTCCGAGCGCATCGTAGACGAGCTGCGCGAGAAGGTCGACCGGTTCCGCACGACGGATCCGAAGGACCTCCAGCGGATGCTGCGGGAGACCCTCGAGGAGCACTTCGCGAAGTTCGACACGACGCTGCGCCTCACCGAGCGCCCGGCGATCGTGCTGGTCGTCGGTGTGAACGGCGTGGGGAAGACCACGACGATCGGCAAGTTCGCGCACTATCTGCAGCGGTTCGACCGCTCGGTGGTGGTCGGAGCGGCCGACACGTTCCGCGCCGCGGCCGTCGAGCAGCTCGCGACGTGGGCGGAGCGCGGCGGCGCGGAGATCGTGCGGCCGCAGCAGGAGGGCCAGGATCCGGCATCGGTCGCGTTCCAGACCATCCAATATGCGAAGGACCACGACACGCAGATCGTGCTGGTCGACACCGCGGGGCGTCTGCACACCAAGGGCGGCCTGATGGACGAGCTCGGCAAGATCACGCGCGTGATCGAGAAGCTCGCACCGATCAGCGAAGTGCTCCTGGTGCTCGACGCCACGACCGGGCAGAACGGCGTCCTGCAGGCGCAGGCGTTCCTCGAGCACGCGGGCGTCACCGGGCTCGTCATCACGAAGCTCGACGGCTCGGCGAAGGGCGGCTTCGTGCTCGCCGTGCAGGAGCGCACCGGCATCCCGGTGAAGCTCCTCGGTCAGGGCGAGGGGATCGGCGATCTCACCGGCTTCACCCCGCACGTGTTCGTCGAGGCTCTCGTCGGCTGAGCGCGTCGGGCTACCGCCCGGGCAGTCCTGCTGGTTTCATGGGGACATGGCGATCGAGCACGACTTCTTCGGACTCCTCGAGTCCGGCCCCGACGGATCGATCTTCTGGTCGGAGACGGTCGAGTTCGGCGACCAGTCGGTGACGGTCGATCTCACGGCGCCCGATCAGGAGGATGTCACCACCGCGGCGCTCGACACGGCGGCGGCCATCATCTCTGCCCTCGAGCGGGTCGACCTCATGGCCCGCAATGCCATGGTCGGCGAGCTCGACGACCGCACGAGCGAGGTCACCGAGTACGTGCTGCAGCAGCAGGAACGCCTCGGCGACGAGCTGGAGGACTTCCTCGTGGATGTCTCGGGCGACGACCACATCGACATTATCCGCGCTCTCACACTCACGAGTCTCACGATCCTCGCGGACGAGCACGACGGCACCGAGCCGTTCGCAGTTCTCGAGTACGCGCTCGATCCCGAAGGCGCCGACGACGCGCTGCTCGTGAACCTCGACTCCGACGGTCAGGTCTCGTCGGTCAGTTCGGCCGACTGAGACCTGTCACACCGCCTGCGCGAAGGTGGTGTCGCCGGCTTGGATGTCGCGGGCGAGGTGCTGCAGGTCCTCAGGGATGTCGCGGCCCTTGGCGAGCATCGACTGCGCCCAGAGGCGCCCGGCCCGGTACGACGAGCGCACGAGCGGCCCCGCGAGCACGCCCAGGAACCCGATGCGCTCGGCCTCCTGCTTGAACTCGACGAACTCCTCGGGCTTCACCCAGCGCGCCACAGGGAGGTGGCGCGGGGTCGGCCGCAGGTACTGGGTGATCGTGATGATGTCGGTGCCGGCATCGTGGAGGTCCTGCAGCGCCTGTACGACTTCTGCGGGCTCCTCGCCCATGCCGAGGATCAGGTTCGACTTCGTGATGAGGCCTGCCGCGCGGGCCTGGGTCAGCACGCCCAGTGATCGCTCGTAGCGGAAGGCGGGACGGATGCGCTTGAAGATGCGCGGCACGGTCTCGACGTTGTGGGCGAACACCTCGGGGCGCGCCGCGAACACCTCGCCGAGCAGGTCGGGGTTTCCGGAGAAGTCCGTCGCGAGGATCTCGACTCCGGTGCCGGGGTTCTGCGCGTGGATCTGACGCACGGTCTCGGCGTGCAGCCATGCGCCCTCATCGGGGAGGTCGTCGCGGGCGACGCCGGTGACGGTGGCGTAGCGCAGCTGCATCCGAGTGACGCTCTCCGCCACCCGGCGCG
>NZ_LMPK01000009.1:30697-44055 GCF_001423825.1 Microbacterium sp. Leaf351 | reverse complement strand
GGCCTCGCGGTCCTCCCAGCACTCGAAGATGTTGGGGCATCCCGCCTCCTGGCACACGGTGTGCAGGTCTTCGTTCTTCACGAGAGCGTGAAGCTCCCGGTACTCGGGGCCGAGCTTCGCCTTGGTCTTGATCCACTCGGGCTTGCGTTCGATGGGGGTCTCCGCGTTGCGCACCTCGAGGCGCAGCAGCTTGCGGCCCTCCGGCCCGGCGCTCACGCGACGGCCCCCGCGTACTCGCCGGCGAAGACCTCGGCGACCGACGCGAGGATGTCGCGGGGCGCGACATCCTGCCCGACGACCTCGCTGACCGTGGTGACTCCCGCGTCGGTGATACCGCAGGGGATGATGCCGCCGAAGCCGCTGAGGGTGTTGTCGCAGTTGACCGCGAATCCGTGCATGGTGACGCCCTTCTCGACGCGCACGCCGATGGCGGCGACCTTGTCCTCCGACAGCGGACGGCGCACCCAGACGCCGCTGCGTCCCTCGACCTGGTAGCCGTCGACGCCGTGCCGGGCGAGTGCGGCGATGAGGAGGCGTTCGATGCGGCGCACGTGGGCGACGACGTCGACGGGCTCGCCCAGGCGCACGATCGGGTAGCCGACGAGCTGGCCGGGTCCGTGCCAGGTGATCTTGCCGCCGCGGTCGACGTCGATGACGGGCGTGCCGTCCTGCGGGCGCTCCTGCGGCTCGGTGCGCTTGCCGGCCGTGTAGACGGCCTCGTGCTCGAGCAGCAGCAGGGTGTCGTTACGGGTGCCGGCGACGACGTCGGCGTGGATGCGGCGCTGCAGTGCCCAGCCGTCGAGGTAGGGCACGTAATCGGGCGCGAGGCCCACGGTCTGGATGTCGAGCACGATGCTCCGATCATTGATTGCTGGACTGCGTCCAACAATACGCCCGCGTCGGGCGAGAGGGACCGTACGCTGAGGGCATGGCATCCGGACGACCGCGCGCGACCTCGCGCGAGACGATCTCGGATGCCGCGTGCGAGCTGTTCCTCGAACAGGGGTACGACGCGACCTCGGTCGCCGACATCACCGTGCGGGCCGGCGTCAGCCGCTCGAGCTTCTTCAACTACTTCGACTCGAAGGCGGAGGTGCTCTGGAGCGGCCTCGACGGACGGCTCGCGGCCGCCGTCGAGGATCTCGCCACGGGGGAGGGCGACCCGGATGCCGCGGTGCGCCGAGTGCTCAGGGAGCTCGCGGCCGGATTCGCCCCCGACGCGCTGGCGCTCGCGCTCGTGCACGCCGAGGCGATGGGGGTCGCCGGCGAGCTGGATCGCGACGCGGCCACACGACAGGCCCGGCTCGGACGGGCGATCGCGCGGCGACTCGCGGGGGGTGGCCAGGCGCGACTGGTCGCGGACGTGCGCGCCGCAGCGTACGCGGGCGCCCTGTTCGCGGCGCTGCGCGCATGGGCGCACGCCGGCCCCGGGACATCCGCGCTGTCCACGCCGTTGGACGCTGCCCTCACCGCCGTCAACGGCACGCTGCTCGCGTAAACTTGGCGCATCATGGCGACTTTCGGCACACTCTCCGACCGGCTGACCGAGACCTTCCGCGGTCTTCGCACCAAGGGCAAGCTGACCCCGGCTGACGTCGACGGCACCGTCCGCGAGATCCGTCGGGCCCTCCTCGAGGCCGACGTGGCGCTGGTGGTGGTGAAGGAGTTCACCGCGAAGGTGCGCGAGCGCGCGCTCGGGGACGAGGTCAACCGGGCGCTCAACCCGGCGCAGCAGGTCGTGCAGATCGTCAATGAGGAGCTCGTCGCGATCCTCGGCGGCGAGCAGCGCCGACTGCAGTTCGCGAAGAACCCTCCCACGGTCATCATGCTCGCCGGACTCCAGGGCTCCGGAAAGACGACGTTCGCCGGCAAGCTCGCGAAGCTCCTCGAGAAGGAAGGTCACACCCCTCTGCTCGTGGCCGCCGACCTGCAGCGCCCCAACGCCGTCACGCAGCTCACCGTCGTCGCCGAGCGTGCCGGTGCCACGATCTTCGCACCCGAGCCCGGCAACGGCGTCGGCGACCCCGTCACGGTGGCCCGCGACGGTGTGGAGTTCGCCAAGCGGCAGCAGCACGACGTCGTCATCGTGGACACCGCCGGCCGCCTCGGTGTCGACGCGGAGCTCATGACGCAGGCTGCCGACATCCGGGCCGCCATCAGCCCCGACGAGGTGCTGTTCGTGATCGACGCGATGATCGGTCAGGATGCCGTCACCACCGCCCGCGCCTTCCAGGAGGGCGTGGACTTCACCGGTGTCGTGCTCTCGAAGCTCGACGGAGACGCCCGCGGCGGCGCGGCGCTGTCGGTCGCGTCGATCACCGGCCGACCGATCATCTACGCGTCCAACGGCGAGGGACTCGAGGACCTCGAGGTCTTCCACCCCGACCGCATGGCGAGCCGCATCCTCGACCTCGGTGACATCCTCACCCTCATCGAGCAGGCGCAGCAGGCCTTCGACGAGGCCGAGGCGCTGAAGGTCGCCGAGAAGCTCGCGAAGGAGCAGTTCACCCTCGAGGACTTCCTCGAGCAGATGCAGCAGCTCAAGAAGATGGGCTCGATGAAGAAGATGCTCGGGATGCTCCCGGGCATGGGCCAGATGAAGCAGCAGCTCGAGAACTTCGACGAGCGCGAGATCGACCGCACCGAGGCGATCATCCGCTCGATGACCCCGGGGGAGCGTCGCAACCCCAAGGTCCTCAACGGCTCGCGTCGCCTGCGCATCGCGCGCGGATCGGGCATGACCGTCACCGACGTCAACCAGCTCGTCAACCGATTCGAGCAGGCGGCGAAGATGATGAAGACCGTTGCGCGCGGCGGCGTGCCCGCCATCCCGGGCATGGGTCCGGTTCCGGGTGCCCACGGCGGCGGCAAGCGGGGCAAGCAGCAGAAGGCCCGCGGTTCGCGGTCGGGAAACCCGGCCAAGCGTGCGGCCGAGAACGCAGGCATCACCTCCGAACCGGCCGCGCCGACCGGCAGCGGGTTCGGGCTCGGCGGCGGCAACGCTGCGCCGAGCGAGGCCGACCTCGCCGACCTGCAGAAGATGCTCGGGCGCTCCTGATCAGCCGAGGGGCCTCAGCCGCGCGACGGCGGCCAGGGGCGCGCCGGCGCGCCCGCGTGGAACTCCGCGATCAGGTGACGCACGACGGCGCGCAGATCTCCGTCCGCGCCATCGGCGACCGCGAGCTGACGTGATGCGCTCGAGCCTTTGCTGAGGATGTCGCCGACCCCGCGCAACTCGTCAGCGGCACCGAGATCGGCGGCGACCGGCTCGAGGCGCCCGATCGTCTCGAGGAGATCGTCGCGAACGCTGACCTGACGGCCGTGCGTGTCGGCGATGACTCGCGCACCGAGTCCGTAGCGGGCGGCGCGCCACTTGTTCTCGCGCGTGAACCACGGCTGAAGCCGGGGGAGCGTCTCACCGGCGTCGAGGCGGCGGGAGAAGTCCTCAACCAACGCCTGCGTGAGGGCGGCGACGGCGGAGAGCTCGGCGACGGTCGACATCCCGTCGCACGCGCGCACCTCGATGGTTCCCCATCGCGGCGCCGGGCGGATGTCCCATCTCACCTCGGTGGCGTCGGCCATCACGCCGGTGCGGGTCATGTCGTCGAGGTAGGCCTCGAAGTCGCCCCAGTCGTCGATGGCCCACGGCACCCCGGCGGTCGGCAGCTGCTGGAAGACGAGAGAGCGGTTCGACGCGTAGCCCGTGCGCTCCCCGGCCCAGAACGGGCTCGAGGACGACAGCGCGAGCAGGTGCGGGAGGTAGGTGGACAGGGCGCCGACGATCGGCATGACCTTGCTGACGTCGTCGACGCCCACGTGCACGTGCACTCCCCAGATCATCATGTTGCGACCCCACCACTGCGTGCGCTCGACGAGCGAGTGGTAGCGCGTCTTGTCGGTCACCGACTGCTCGTACCACTGCGCGAAGGGGTGGCTTCCGGCCGAGAGCAGCTCGATGCCGGCCCGGTCGGTCTCGGAGCGCACCGCGCTGATAGCGTCCGTGACATCGCCGACCGCCTCGGCGACCGTGTAACCGATGCCGCTCGTCACTTCGACGGTGTTGGTGAGCAGCTCGCCGGTCACCGTGAATCGCTCCGAGGCCGTCGCGTCGGCCAGCGCCTCGACGATCTCGGGGCCTGCGCCTACGAGGTCACCGGAGTCCGCGTCGGCGAGCATCAGCTCCCATTCCAGACCCACGGTGGAACGCGCTGACTCGGCGAAGGGCTGCGGCACGCGCACAGTCTGGCAGAGCGAGTCATGGCGGTTCGCGGCATCCGTCATCTTCTGGCAAAATAGACCGCTGGACCATCGCCCGACCCTCTATCCGGCGACATCCACCCCTTCGAGCTTCCGCCGGGTGTGCACCCCACGCTCCAGGCGACGTTCATTCACGTACACACCATTCAGGAGAATCGTGGCTGTCAAGATCCGTCTCAAGCGCCTGGGCAAGATCCGTGCGCCCTACTACCGCATCGTCGTCGCCGACTCGCGCACCAAGCGCGACGGTCGCGTCATCGAGGAGATCGGCAAGTACCACCCGACCGAGGAGCCCTCGCTCATCCAGGTCGACTCGGAGCGTGCGCAGTACTGGCTCAGCGTCGGCGCCCAGCCGACCGAGCAGGTGCTCGTGCTCCTCAAGCTCACCGGCGACTGGGGCCAGTTCAAGGGTGACAAGAACGCCGTCTCGACCGTGAAGGTCGCCGAGGGCAAGGCCGAGTTCGTGGCCGACACCGCCAAGAAGTCGGTCGTCAAGCCCAAGGTCGAGAAGAAGGCCGAGGAGCCCGTCGCGGAGACCGCCGACGAGGCCCCCGCCGCGGACGAGGCCGAGGCCGACGCCTCGACCACCGAGGACTGAGCCCGTGCTGGCTGCCGCGCTCGAGCACGTCGTGAAGGCGATCGTCGATCGTCCCGATGACGTACGCATCGAGGCCACCTCATCGCCGCGGGGGGATGTGCTCGATGTGCACGTCCACCCCGACGACCGTGGTCGCGTGATCGGGCGCGGCGGCCGCACAGCCAAGTCCCTGCGAACGGTCGTGGCCGCCCTGGCCGCCGGCCGGCGGGTGCGCGTCGACATCTCCGACGACTGATGTCCGCGACCCCCAGCCCCGACGCGCGGGCGCGCTCCGGCGTGCGCGCACCCCGACCCGGCAAGACCCAGCTCCGTGTCGGCCGGCTCGTGAAGGCCCATGGCCTGAAGGGCGCCCTCAAGCTCGAGCTCTACACCGATGACCCCGACGGTCGCTTCGTCCCCGGTGCCGCGTTCATCCTGCAGGTGCCGGACTCCTCGGAGTGGTTCGGCAAGACCGTCACCGTGCGTGAGTTCCGGTGGATGAACTCCCACCCGGTCGTGTTCTTCGACGGCGTGGAGGACCGCACCGGCGCGGACTCCCTCGTGCGCGCCATCCTCTGGATCGACCAGGATGACGCCGCCCCCGCCGAGGACGACGCCTGGTTCGACCATCAGCTCGTCGGACTCGACGTCGTACGTGAGGGACAGAGCGTGGGGCGCGTCGTCCGCGTCGACCACCTTCCCGCGCAGGATCTCCTCATCGTCAAGGCGGGGGAGCGCGAGGTGCTCGTGCCGTTCGTGTCGGCCATCGTCCCGGAGGTCGACGTGCACGGCGGTCGTGTGGTCGTGACGCCGCCGAACGGTCTGTTCGAGGATCTCGTCGACGACGATCCCGAGCCGGCTCCGACCGCTCCCGGAACCGAGGACGACGAGACCGACGACGAGACCGACGAGCGCTGACATGCGCATCGACGTCGTCTCGATCTTCCCCTCGTTCTTCGACGTCCTCGAGGTCTCCCTTCTCGGGAAGGCGCGGGGGCGCGGCATCCTCGACGTGCGCGTGCACGATCTGCGCGATCACACCCACGATCGTCATCGCACCGTCGATGACAGTCCGTACGGGGGCGGGGCCGGGATGGTCATGAAGCCCGAACCCTGGGGCGAGGCCCTCGATGCGATCGTGGCGGATGCCGCGGCATCCCCGACTCTCATCTTCCCGTCGCCCGCGGGGGAGCGGTTCACCCAGTCGCTCGCGCGGGAACTGTCCACCCGTGAGCACCTCGTATTCGGTTGCGGACGCTACGAGGGCATCGACGAGCGCGTCTTCGAGGAGGCGGCGCGGCTCGGCGAGGTTCGGCTCGTGAGTCTCGGCGACTATGTGCTCAACGGCGGCGAGGTCGCCGCGATGGCCATGATCGAGGCGATCGGACGACTCATCCCCGGAGTGGTCGGAAATCCCGAGAGCCTCGTCGAGGAATCGCACCAGGACGGGCTCCTCGAGTACCCGTCGTACACGAAGCCGTCGAGCTGGCGCGGCAGAGACGTGCCGCCCGTCCTCCTCAGCGGCGACCACGGGCGCATCGCCGCGTGGAGGCACGACCAGCAGGTCGAGCGCACGCGGGCGCGCCGCCCCGACTTGCTGCCGGCGGAGTCAGTCGACGCCGAGGAATGACCGGTCGGTCAGCACGATGGGGCCGTCGGAGGTGACGGCGATCGTGTGCTCGGAGTGCGCTCCCCGGGAACCGTCGGCGCTGCGCAGGGTCCAGCCGTCGGGGTCGGTGACCAGTTCGTCGGTCGTCGCGAGGAACCACGGCTCGATCGCGATCACGAGACCGTCGCGCAGCGGGTAGCCGCGGTTCGCCTTCCCGTCGTTCGGGATGTGCGGGTCGCCGTGCATGATGTGTCCGACGCCGTGTCCGCCGAAATCGGTGTTGATGCTGTAGCCCTCGCCGCGCGCCACCGCGGCGATCGCGTGGGAGATGTCGCCGACCTTGTGGCCGACGGTCGCTGCGGCGATCGCCGCGTCGAGTGCGCGCTCCGTGGTCTCGATCAGACGCAGGTCTTCGTCGCGGGCGGTGCCGACGACGAAGGAGACCGCCGAGTCTGCCACCCAGCCGTCGATGGAGACCGCGAAGTCGAGAGTCACGAGGTCGCCGTCGCGCAGGGCGTAGTCGTGGGGGAGTCCGTGCAGCACGGCATCGTTGACGGACGTGCAGATCACCTTGCCGAACGGGCTCGCCCCGAACGAGGGGTGGTAGTCGATGTAGCAGGACTCCGCCCCCGCGCGGCGGATGAGGTCGTGAGCGCGGCGGTCGATCGCGAGCAGGTTCGTGCCCACCGATGTCTCGTCGCGCAGCGTCGCGAGCGTCTCGGCGACGAACCGGCCGACGGGTCGCATCTGCTCGATCTCGGTCGGTGTGCGCAGCTCGATCATGGGTGGTGCCTCCTGTATCTGATCCATTCTCTCGGATCCCGGCTGTCGCCGCTGAGAGGAGGCTCCGCATCGCCGAAGGTGCCGCCGAGCGCGGCGTCATCGGGCGTAGCATCGGGGTCATGTGGCTCAGGCGCGCGTTCTTCCGATGGCTCATCCCGGCCGCCTTCGTGCTGCCGGCGTGGCTGTTCGTCGGGTGGGGCGTGTTCAACGCCGGGGCCTGGGCGTTCCTCTGGGTGCTGTTCATCGCGATCCCCTCGGTGCTCGTCGGCCAGCTGCTGCTCGCCCTTCTGGTCCGCGCGCGCCCGACCGTGCGGGAGAGCCGCGCCGTGTCATGGCTGGATGTCGCGGGCTTCGCCGTCTGGCACCTCCTCACGATCTCGCTCGGCTTCTTCCGCGAGTCTTGGTGGGCACCGGTCATGGTGCTCACGATCTTCGTCGGGGTCGCGCTGCTGTGGCTGACGCTGCGGCAGCTGTGGCGGGAAGCCAAGCCCGGCCGCGCGATCTTCCGTGCCGCCGACGGCACGGGCTACATCCCGCCGATGCGCCCGCGCCCGGCGGCCCCGCAGGGCGAGCACGAGGTCATCGTCATCACCGAGACGAGTCGCGGGGCACAGTGACGCGAGGACGGATGCCGCGGCATCCGCTCTCTCGGTTTTGAGACGTTCGTCATCCGTGGCAGAATGGCTGTTTGTGCTCTGATGGGCTCTGCCTCAGGGGAGCGTGCCGGAGATTCTTCCGGCGGACGAGCACATTCCCCGTACATCTAACGATGCAGCCGACCTGTGGCGGTTGCAGGAAGCAGAGATCATGCAGATCCTCGACGAGCTCGACGCCGCGTCGCTCCGTTCCGACATCCCCGCCTTCGCCCCCGGTGACACCGTCAAGGTCCACGTGAACATCGTCGAAGGCAGCCGCTCGCGCGTGCAGGTCTTCCAGGGTGTCGTCATCGGCCGCTCGGGCGACGGCGTCCGTGAGACGTTCACGGTGCGCAAGATCAGCTTCCAGGTCGGCGTCGAGCGCACCTTCCCGGTGCACTCGCCGGTTCTCGACAAGATCGAGATCGTCACCCGTGGTGACGTGCGCCGCGCGAAGCTCTACTACCTGCGCAACCTCCGTGGCAAGAAGGCCAAGATCAAGGAGAAGCGCGACCGCTGAGGTCCCCTTCAGAACGCCCCGCTCATCGAGCGGGGCGTTCGTCGTTTCCGGCCACGACTCTCCGTCGCGTCGGGTGTGTCGCGGTGCGCTGTGTGAGACGCTGATGGCCGGCTTTCGTTACGCCGCGTGAGGACCTGCATGACCACCGAAGAACACTCCCTCCCCGACGAGACGCCGTCGGCGCCGATCCGTACCCGTCGCCGCGGGGGACCCTGGCGATTCGCGCGGGACGTCGTGGTCGTCGTCGTCATCGCAGTGCTCGTGTCGTTCCTCGTGAAGACGTTCGTCGTGCGCTCGTTCTACATCCCTTCGGCGTCGATGGAGACGACCTTGATGGAGCAGGACCGCATCCTCGTCGACGAGATCACGCCGAATTTCGGCGGATACCAGCGCGGCGACATCGTGGTCTTCAAGGACCCGGGCGGCTGGCTGGATCCGAGCACGACCGCCTCCGGGCCCCAGAATCCGATCTTCGCTGGAATCGACTGGGTGCTCTCCCTCGTCGGGCTCTCCACGAGCGACAGCGACGACCATCTGATCAAGCGCATCATCGGCCTGCCGGGAGACCACGTCGTCTGCTGCAACGCCGCGGGGCAGATCACGGTGAACGGGCAGCCGATCGACGAGCAGTCGTACATCACCGTGCCGTCACCCGGTGCCGCCGCGTCGGGCATCGCCTTCGACGTCACCGTGCCGCAGGGTTCGCTCTGGGTTCTCGGCGACAATCGGTACCGCTCGAAGGACTCGCGATACAACCAGGATCAGCCGGGGAAGGGGTTCGTGCCCGTCTCGGATGTCGTGGGTCGCGCGTTCCTCATCACCTGGCCGTTCTCGCGCTTCGGCGCGCTCGATTTCCACCACGACGTCTTCGCCGGCGTCCCGGGGCCCTCCGGCTCTCCCGTCCCCTCGCCGACCCCGACGACCACGGGCGCTCCGTGACGGTCATCGAGCCCACTCTCGTGTTCGAACGCGAACTGCTGGCGCGGCATCCGCTCGTCATCGCGTGCGACGAGGTCGGGCGCGGCGCTCTCGCGGGGCCGGTGGCGATCGGCGCGGCGGTACTCGGCGAAGTCGAGATCGAGGCGGGTGTTCCGAATGGGTTGCGCGATTCGAAGCTCGTCGCCGAGCGACGGCGGGCCGACGTGCGCGATCGTGCTCGGGGATGGGTGTCCGCGTCCGCGATCGGCTGGTCGAGCGCTGCCGAGATCGACGAGATCGGCATCATGCGCGCCATGGGCAACGCGGCGCTGCGTGCTCTCGCCGACCTCCGCGGCCAGGGTGTCGAGGTGGACGACGCGATCGTGCTGCTCGACGGCAACCACGACTACATCACTCCGACCGCCGACCCCGGGGCGCCCGTGATCGTGCGGGTCAAGGCGGACCGCGATTGCGCGAGCGCGTCGGCGGCGTCGATCATCGCGAAGGTCGCGCGCGACGAGGTGATGACGGAGCTGCATCCGACTCATCCGGCGTACGAGTGGCATCGCAACAAGGGCTACGCCAGTGAGGTCCACCGCGCGGCGATCCGCGCGCACGGGCTGAGCCCCCACCACCGCGCGAGCTGGGCGATCGCCGACGCGCCCACCCTGTGGTGAGCGTCGTGTGCGGACGGTCGGGAGCGGCATCCGTCGCTCTAGGATGGAGACACCATGGATGACGATGTCTTCGAGGATTACGACCGCGAACTCGAGCTGGCTCTGTACCGGGAGTACCGCGATGTCGTCCTGCAGTTCCAGTACGTGATCGAGACCGAGCGACGGTTCTACCTCGCCAACGACGTGAATGTCGTGCGCCGCGACACCGAGCACGACTTCTACTTCGAGATCACGATGACCGATGTGTGGGTCTGGGACATCTACCGGGCCGACCGGTTCGTGAAGTCGGTGCGGGTCCTGACGTTCAAGGACGTGAACGTCGAGGAGCTGTCGCGTCGCGACTTCCAGCTGCCCGAAGAGCTCTCGCTCGACAGCTGAGCTCCTCCACAGGCGGTCGCGCCGCGCCGTGAGGCGCACGCTCTCCCCGGATCGACCAGGTGGCGCGGATGACACGCGATGCCCGGCGACGCTGGGGTCATGGCAGCGAAGGACGTCCTCGGGCGGGCCGGTGAAGACCGAGCCGCCGCTCATCTGATCGCGGTGGGATTCACCGTGCTCGACCGCAATTGGCGCGCGCCCGGCGGGGAGATCGACATCGTGGCCCGCGAGGGCGACGAGGTCGTCGTGGTCGAGGTGAAGACGCGCACGAGCGTGGCCTACGGGCATCCGCTCGAGGCGGTGTCGGCGGTCAAGCTCGCGCGGTTATGGCGGCTTGCCTACGCGTGGCGTCGGGTGCATGCCGGTGAACTGCGAGGCGCTGCGTTGCGCGTCGATGCGATCGCGGTGATCGGAGCCGACCCCGCCACCGGCGCGATCGAGCACCTGCGAGATCTCCGATGACCGTCGCCCGTACCGCGGCCATCGCCCTTGTCGGCCTCGACGGCACGGTCGTCGACGTCGAGGCCGACCTCACCGACCAGCAGCCCGATCTGCGCATCATCGGCCTCGGTGACAGGGCGCTCTCCGAGGCGGCGCAGCGCGTGACGAACGCGTGCATGAACAGCGGACTCCCGCTGCCCCGCCGACGCATCACCGTCAACCTCATCCCCGCGGATGTCCCGAAGCACGGCGCGGCGTTCGACCTCGCCATCGCCGTCGCAGCGCTCGCGAGCGCGGGCGTCCTGGATGCGGCATCCGTCGCGCGCAGCGTCCACATCGGCGAGCTCGGCCTCGACGGGCGAGTCCGAGCGGTGCCGGGAGTGCTTCCGGCCGTGATGGCGGCCGCGCGCCGCGGCTGTGGCCGCGTCGTCGTGCCCCGCGCGAACCTCACCGAGGCGCAACTCGTGCCCGGCATCGATGTCGTCGGTGTCGCCGATCTGAGGGCGACGGCCGTGTTGCACGGCGCCGAGCTCGAGGCGGATGACCCGGGGGACACGGTACCCACCGCGGTTTCGGACGCAGCCGACGACGACCCACCGGTCGCCGACTCGGCCGAGCTCGCCGATGTCGTCGGGCAGGACGCCGCTGTCGAGGCGCTGGTCGTCGCGGCCGCCGGTGCACACCACGTGCTCATGAGCGGGCCACCCGGTGCGGGCAAGACCATGCTCGCCCGACGTCTCCCCGCCCTCGACGACGACGCGGCGCTGACCGCGGCCGCCGTGGCATCCCTGTCGGGACGGCGGGTGTCTCGGCTTCAGCGCACACCCCCGCTGGAGGCACCCCACCATTCCGCGAGCGTGGCGGCGCTCGTCGGAGGGGGTTCCCGCACGGTGCGACCCGGGGCGATCTCACGGGCGAGCGGCGGCGTGCTCTTCCTCGACGAGGCGGGCGAGTTCCCGTCGTCGGTGCTGGACGCTCTCCGTCAGCCGCTCGAGCGCGGTGCCATCGAGATCCATCGCATGGGGGTCGTCGCCGCGTTCCCGGCGAGATTCCAGCTCGTCGTCTTTTGTGTACGACTGGACAGTGCCTAGAGACACCACAGTGACTCAGGAGGTCGCTCGTAGCGCCACCGCGCTGCTGCAGTGCATTCGTGGCCGACCCTCGGACTTGGCTGCGCGCGCATTGGGACCTCATCGTGCGGCTGTCCCGGTGTGCGTGGGCCGGTTCCCTTCCGGAGTGGATCCGTCACGGAGATTGGTGAAGGGAGGCGACTCCGCGTCGCGACGACAAGATGGCCACATCGTTGGTGCCGCGGCTTGAGTCCTAGCCGTTTCCCTCTGGATCGTTGGGTGTGCCCAAGGCGCCCAGGAGTTCTTCGATCGCGACGCGTAGTTCGTTGTAGCCGTGCACATAGAACATCGCGTCCATGCCCGGTCTTTCCGCGTTGTCGAAGTCGGTGACGAGCTGATGCGCCTCGCGGATGGCAGTTTCGAGCCAGGTCTCGACGCCCGGCAGCCCTTGGATCCAGGCATCGATGATGGTGAATGGGATCGGGGCGTAGCCGTGCGCGTCAACACCGACGTGGAACTGATGCCCGTCCGGTCCGTGGTCGCGGGCGTGGGTGTGCCCGTGTAGCAGGGGGATCCCATCGTCCCACCGCGGCCGATGTGTTGTTTGCCAGTCCATGTCTTGCGTGTCGCCACGGTAGGGGTAGTGGGATGCGAGCAGTCGGTATCCGTGCCGCGTGCCCTCGATGACGTCCGGGAGGATGGTCCACCCGGCCTGTTCGTACTGTGGCCGGAATCGTTCGATCGCCCGCTTGCTCTGCGTCGCAGACGAGACCCGGTCGTGGTTACCGGGGACGAGGAACCGGCGCCCATTTAGCTGTGCTGTCAGCGCGAGGGACTCCTCGATCGGGCCGAGCCCGACGTCCCCGAGGTGAAGGACGATGTCCTCCGCGGCCACCGTGTGGTTCCATCGGCGGATCAGTTCTTCGTTCATCTCCTCGACGGTGGTGAACGGGCGGCCGGCGAGTTCGCTGATGCGGGCATGACTGAAATGGGTGTCCGCGGTCACGAAGTCGACCTGGTCGAAGTCGAACCACGGATACTCGCTCACGGTCGCCTCCGCCGATCATCGTGGGGTTGGGAATGTCTAGCGGAATCTACCGCGGTCTATTGTCTGATAGCTCTGGGAAGCTTCCGCTAGAGCTCATCGAAGTGGCGGTCTGCCTGGCAGGAAGGCGCTGAAGGCTCGCCTGCCGCGATCCGAGCTACTGCGCCACCGGCCACCGGCGTAAGCGCTCCTTGTGCTCATCGGTCGTCAGACCGGGCTTGCGGCCACTGTCGACTGCGTCACGGTTCATCCAGTTGCGAAGACAGGACTCGCTGATTGCCAGATCACAGGCGGTCTGGCCGACAGGGTTTCCCTGGGCGACCAGATCCGGGGCTCGACGCCGGAACTCCGGTGGGTGAGCAGCAGGCATCTCACAGACTCCTTCCGAGAAGATCATCGCCTCAACTCAGGTGTCCGGAAAACCTGGTCACGCTCCCAATCTCGTCGA
>NZ_LMPK01000009.1:25779-30622 GCF_001423825.1 Microbacterium sp. Leaf351 | reverse complement strand
CCCGCGACGGCCCCGGCCGACGCATCACATTGGAGGGTACTGTTGGCGCCCCAAGAAGGGGTGAGGTTCTAAGAAGGGGTGAGGTTCTTGGCTCGTCGGGTTGATCCGAGGCTGCTCTGGTCGGGGATTCCTTGTCGAGGTGGCTAGGAGACTCACCCGCGACGGCGTCCGTCAGCCTCGTCGACCTCGATGCGTGCCGGAGAGCGGAACAACCTCGCGAGATCGGCGACCGAGGTCTAGGGTCGGGGGCACCGCGACTGTGCACGACGAGGTGAAGCGTGGATCGGAGGGCGCGATCGTGAGACCGGTGAGGCGGGCGCAGCGACCTGAGATCGCCTACTCGTGGCGCCGATCGGAACACAGCGGACTCGATCCGAGCAGCCCGCGTGTGCGGCTCGCTGAGGTCAAGCGGGCGAGCCGGCTCACGAGGGCTGCGGCGCCGGTGATCGAGGAGATCGCCGAGTCGATGGTCGATTACCCCTTCGCAGTCATGCTCGCCGACGAGCGTGCGTGCATCATCGGCGCACGGTTCGGCGAGCGAACGATCGCGCGGCAGATCGAACGAAGCGGAGGCGTGCCGGGGCGGGTTTTCGACGAGGAGCTGACGGGAACGAACTCCATCGGGACTGTGCGAGAGCTGCGCAGGCCCCTTGCCGTTCATGGCGAGGAGCACTACCTGGAGTCGCTGAAGGACTTCAGTTGCTATGGAACGCCGATCCTGCATCCAATCACGAAGAGGTTCGTCGGCCTTATCGACGTGAGCGGGTTCGCGAAGGGTGCGGCCCCGATCCTCGGACCGCTGCTTGGTCGCGCGGCGAAGGACATCGAGGCACGTCTTCTCGACCTGTCTCAAGCCTCCGAGCTGGAGCTGTTCCGTCGCTATCAGGAGCGCACGGCGCATCGGAGCAGGCCGGTGCTGGCTCTGGGTCCGAGCTTCGTGCTGGCGAACACCGCCGCAACGGATGCCGTCGATCCCGCTGACTATCCGCTGCTGCGCTCGCTCAGCAGCACGGATGCCGAAGCCCGACCGGTGCAGTTCGTTCGCCTCGTCAGCGGCGCGGATGCGCGTGTGCGGGTCGAGAGCGTCGGAGCGCGCGGAGACTGCGTCCTGCTGGAGATCGATCCTCACGTCCGGCCAGGGTCTGGCGTCGCCGCATCCCACGCCCGCACGGAGGGTGCCCCTCAGCACTCGCGTACCCCGGAGCTGACGTTGGTCGTCGGAGAACCGGGTGTCGGTCGGACGACGGAGGCGCTTCGTCTTGCCGGCCCTAAGGCGTCTCACCATACTGCGGAGTCCGCGTCGCTGGACGGAGAAGCGACATGGCTCCGGGGCGCCGCGCTCGGCCTCCAAGCCGGTCCGTGCGTCTTCGACGACGTGGATGCCCTCTCACCTGCACTCGCAAGCGCGCTGGGACGCCTGCTTGCCGACGCCGCCGACGCCGTCGTGCTGATCTGCGGAACCCGACTCCCGTCGAGTCCCGCGCACGCGGCTCTTCTGGCCAACGCAACAGATCGCACGATCCTGCCACCGCTGCGGGACCGCCTGGACGAGCTGCCTGAACTCATCCGCGGGCTCACGGCGGAGGGGTCCCCGCTCGTACTCGCCCCCAGCGCCTTGGAGGCGCTTCGTGCGCACGACTGGCCGGGCAATCTTCACGAGCTCCGCAAATTCGTCGATGTGGCAGGGAGCGAAGGGCGTACTCGGCAGCTGAGCGTTCAGGACTTACCTCCGGCCTACCGCAGAACCGATCGTGCGCGGCGCCTGAGCCGGCTGGAGAAGGCCGAGCGCGAGACGATCGTTACAACGCTCGCCGAGGTCGATGGCAACATTGCCCAGGCCGCACGCCTGCTCGCGATCAGCCGGCCGACCCTGTACAGCCGTATCCGCGCATTGGGCATCGCGCGCTAGGGGTCCTCGCGAGCCTCGGCGTACGGAGGTCGTAAAGAACTTGTACACCCGCCGTCGCTGACTCGCGCGCAGACTCGCCTCAACGGACTCAGAGAGGAGCACGCCATGAGCACTAAGGGCACGATCGTGCGACACGATCAATTCTTCATCGATGGCGGATGGGTCGTCCCCGCGGGGGCCAGCCGGATCGAAGTGGTCTCGCCGAACACCGGCGAGATCATCGGGGACGTCCCTGAGGCGGGCACGGCCGACATCGACACCGCTGTCGCTGCGGCGCGGCGGGCCTTCGACGACCCGCAGGGCTGGTCCCAGTGGACCCCGCGGCAGCGTGCCGATGCCATCGAGCGGCTCGCCGACGAGATTGACGCGCGCAAGGACGAGATCGCCCGCCTGGTGAGCAGCCAGAACGGCATGCCCATCAGCACGTCCCTCGGTCTGGAGGCGGTGTTCCCCTCCGCGGTCTACCGGTACTATGCAGGTCTCGTGCGCGATCAGCCCGTCGAGGAGGAGAGACCGGGTCTGTTGGGGGGTACGACGCTCGTCCGGCGCATACCCATCGGTGTCGTCGGCGCGATCGTTCCGTGGAACTACCCGCAGACGCTCGCGTCGTTCAAGATAGCCCCCGCCCTCGCGTCGGGCTGCACCATCGTGGTCAAGCCGTCGCCCGAGACCGTGCTCGATGACTATGTGTTCGCGCAAGCGGTTGAGGCCGCGCAGTTGCCTCCCGGCGTGATCAACATTGTCCCGGGAGGACGCGAAGCCGGCCGAGCGCTGGTCGAGCACCCGGGGATCGACAAGATCGCCTTCACCGGGTCGACCGCCGCGGGGCGTGAGATCGCGGCGACCTGCGGGAGGCTGCTGCGGCCGGTCACCCTCGAGCTGGGCGGCAAGTCCGCCGCAGTGCTCCTCGACGATGTCGACCTCGCCGCATCCATGCAGGGCCTGTATGGTGCGACACTGCTGAACAACGGGCAGACGTGCTTCGCGGGCACACGCATCTTGGCGCCGCGATCCCGCTACGACGAGGTCGTCGAGGCCTTTGCGGGACTGCTGCAGTCTCTGCCGATCGGCGACTCGCTCGACGAGGCCACACTCGTCGGGCCGATGGCGACCTCCGCTCAGCGCGATCGCGTCGAGAGCTTCATCGCCCGAGGCAGATCCGAAGGCGGCCGAGTCGCCGTCGGTGGAGGACGACCGCAGGAGCTCGGCCGTGGCTGGTTCGTCGAGCCCACTCTGCTGACCGGACTCGACAACTCGGCGACGGTGTCTCAGGACGAGATTTTCGGGCCCGTGCTCGTCGTGATCCCCTACGACGACATCGAGCACGCCGTACGCATCGCGAACGACTCCCCCTACGGGCTCGGCGGCAGCGTGTGGACGGCTGACCACGGCCGCGGGGTCGACGTGGCTCGCCGTATCCACACCGGCACGATCGGGGTGAACGGATACCTTCCCGATCCCACGGCGCCGTTCGGCGGTGTGAAGGCGAGCGGGATAGGACGTGAACTCGGTCCCGAGGGCCTCGCGTCGTATCAGACCGCGCAGTCCATCTACCTCTGACGTGAGGAACGGGGTCGGATGCCTGGCCCCGGCGGAGCCCGGTCACCCTTGTCCGTCAGTGTGCCGTGACGTGGCACGGCACACTGACGGGCAGGCAGCGGCAGCGGCATCCTTGACAGCGGACGTTGTCGTCCAGCGAGGGGAGATTCTTCGTGAGCGAAGTCGATATCAGTGCCGTGCCCCTGATCGCGCGGCACCGCGCCATCCACAGCGAGATGGTCGCGATCAACTATGAGAGCCGAGAGGTGACGTACGTCGAGTTCCATCAGATCGTGGGACGCCTCGCCGCTGCGCTGCGCGCAGACGGCGTGGGGCCGGGCGACAGGGTCGCCTACGCGGGGCTGAACAGCCTGACGTTTCTCGTCACCTACTTCGCCGCCACCTGGGTCGGAGCGGCTTTCGTCCCGCTGAACTTCCGGCTCGCGCCCCGCGAAGTGCGTGCCGTGCTTGAGGACGCGCGACCGGACGTACTCGTCGCAGAGCCCGTTCAGGCCACTGCGATCGACGACTTCGTGACCGAGCTGACGATCCGGCATGCCCTCGTCGTCGACGACGACCCCGCTCTCGAGCCCGCCGCGGATCTGTCGGCTCGCTGGCAGTCCTTCCTGGCGTTCCGGACGGCGCACGAAGAGATCCCGCCGCACGTGCGTCAGTCGGACGACGACCTTGCAGCGCTGCTGTACACCTCCGGTTCGACCGGCAAGGCTAAGGGTGTCATGCTCACGCACGGAAACCTGTGGTGGAACTGGGTGAACGTTGACTCGGTTGTCGACACGCGCTTCGGCGACGTGAGCCTCGCCGTCGCGCCGCTGTTCCACATCGGCGGCTTCAACGCCCTGGCACTGCGGACAATCACCCGGGGCGGGACGCTCGTGGTGCGGCGGTCGTTCGTCCCGGCCCAGGCTCTGCAAGACCTCGTGAACTTCCGTGTGAACAGCATGTTCCTCGTGCCCGCGATGCTTGCCGGCATCCAGCGTGAGCCCGGGTTCGACGACGCCGACCTGAGCAATCTCCGCTCGACGATCGCTGCGGGTGCACCCGTGCCACCGGCGCTGATCGCGACGTATGCGGAGAAGGGGGTCCTCCTGCAGCAGGCCTGGGGGCTCACCGAGACTGCGCCGTTCGCGACCTATCTCGAGTCGTCGATGACGTCGGAGAAGCTGGGGTCGTGCGGTGTGGCGATGCCGTACACCGAGGTCAAGGTCGTCGATCCCACGACGATGGGCGACGTCGCGGTGGCCGGGCGGACGGGCGAGTTCTGGGTTCGCGGGCCGAACGTCTCGCGTGGCTACTGGAACAACCCGGAAGCGACCGCGGCGGTCTTCACGCCCGATGGCTGGTTCCGCACGGGCGACATAGGCTACGCAGACGAGG
>NZ_LMPK01000009.1:17332-25741 GCF_001423825.1 Microbacterium sp. Leaf351 | reverse complement strand
CGAGGACGTGGCCGTCATCGGCGTTCCCGATCCGCAGTGGGGCGAGACGGTGTGCGCCGTCGTGAGCTTTCGTGACGAAGCTCTCTCGCTCGACGACATTCGCGACTTCCTGACGAAGTCGGTTGCTCGGTACAAGCTTCCGCGACGGCTCGTGGAGCTCGACGTGGTTCCCCGCAACGGCGCAGGAAAGCTCGACAAACCCGCGATCCGTCTGCTCGTGAGCGAGCTCGACGGCGCGACATCATCCACCGTCGACACTGCACCCTTCACTGAAGCGGTGCGGGTGCCGTCGAAGAAGCGCTGAAAGGAACCCTCCACGCTCATGGGCAAGCTCTCTGACAACTACGATCCGGGCCCGCAGGTCGCTCAGTGCGGCGCCATCAACCTCGGCACGAAGGACCTGGAGAAGTCGCTGCACTTCTTCGGCGATCTCCTGGGCATGGAGATCGTGCAGCGCGACGGCGACACCGCGTATCTGAGAGGCTTCCAGGAACTCACGCATCACTCACTCGTGCTGACTCAGCAAGAGGAGAGCATCGTGAACTCCTACAGCTTCCGTGTGAAGCGTCCTCAGGACGTCGAGCTGTTCGCCAACGAGTTCGACAAGCAGGAGATCGAGGTCGTCGAGGTTGCCGCAGGCGCCGAGAAGGGACGCGGCACCGCGGTGCGCTTCCTCGTGCCGGGCAGCGGGCACCCGTTCGAGCTCTACTACGACATCGACAAACCTCAGGCTCCCGAAGAGTTGCGGTCCAAGCTGCCGAGCAACAGCTCCAAGCGCCGTGGCCTCGGGGTCCGCCGGATCGACCACTTCAACGTGCAGACATCGCGCGAGACAATCAACCAGGCCGAGCAGTGGGTGCGCGACAACCTCGGGTTCAACCGCAGAGAGTACGCGCTTCACCGCGACGACACGACCGTCCTGGCGTCGTGGATGTCGGTCACTCCGCAGGTGCACGACCTGGCGATGGTCGCGAACTCGTACGGCAAGACCGGTCAGCTCCACCACGTCGCGTTCAATCTCGAGAACCTGTCGGACGTGCTGACGGCGGCGGACGTGCTCCGCGACTACGACGTAACGTTCGACCTCGGCCCCGGCAAGCACGGCATCGGGCAGGCCATGTACCTCTATGTCCTCGATCCGGGATCGGGGCATCGCGTGGAGATCTATGCCGGCGGCTATCTGATCTTCGATCCGGACTGGGAGCCGATCAAGTGGGAGCGCGAGCAGTTCCCCGACGGCCTTACGTGGTACGGCGACCCGTTCGTCTACAAGGGCGACGCCCGGAGCCTGGAGACCACTCCGTCGGCCGGACTCTAGCTCCTCCTGGCCCCGTCCCCGCCTGATACGGTCTGGGCCAGGCGTTTCGCACCGTGGAACGGTTCTCCCCGGAGCGACGCGAATAGGACGAAGATGGCCGTCTCTCGTCGGCGAGAGATGACCCGGTGGCGATCGACGGCGATGGTATCCGAGGAGGCGACGTGGCCACTTTGTTTGACGCACGCAAGGCACCCACACACGAGCGCATGGAGTTCTGGTTGAACACCGTGTGCTCGCAGATCCTGCCTGTGCAAATCGATCCGCGGCACGATGCGGCGCCGGCCGCGGCGATGTCGTGTCTTGCTATCGGCGACATGGCGATCCGCACGGTCGTGGGAGGCGACCACGTCTACAGCCGCTCGAGCGCTGAGCTCCGGGCCGGCGACCCGGACACGCTCCAGATTGGCCTTCCGCTCGGCGGCTCTTCGATCCTCGTGCAGGACGGCCGCGAGGCGGTCCTCTCGGCCGGCGACATGGTGCTCTACGACAGCTCGCGCCCGTTCACGCTCGCGATGCAGGAGAGGTTCCACTGGCAGGTCTTCCTCTTCCCGAAGTCCCTGTTGCGTCGACCCACCCGCGAGCTCCGGGACATCACCGCGATCCGCATGCGCGGCGACACCGGCCTCGCCGGGGTCGTGCAGAGGTTCTTGCGCGGTGTCGCGAGGGACGGTGCGCGACTCGAGGTCGACCCCGAGGCGATCATGCTCGGCAAACATGCGGCGGACCTGGCCGGCACCCTGATCCGTTCCACGTTCGGCAAGGAGTGGGACGTGCGGGATACGGATGGGGTCTTGCGCGAGAGAGTGTCCGCCTTCATCCAGATCCATCACAGCGATCCCCGCCTCGGTCCGGGGATGATCGCGCTCGCTCACAACGTCTCACTCCGCCGCCTGCACGCCGCCTTCGAGGGCACGGAGCGCAGCGTCATGGACGAGGTGCGCCGAGCGCGACTCGACGCGATTCGCAGCGACCTGTGCGACTCCCGCTTCGACCATCAGACGATCGGGCGGATCGCCGCCTCGCACGGTCTTCCGTCACTGGCGAGCTTCTCGCGTGCGTTCCGCAACGCCTACGGCGTGACGCCGAGCGAGTTTCGCGCCACGGCGTGACGCACGCGATACGACACTGCGTGCACGCCGTTTTGCACACAGCGCTGATCCGGTCGCAGTGGACGCCGGCTCGCCGACACTGATCGCACGCCACGACGACGTGGCGCACCGGCGATTGGAACTGCTCGCATGTACAACGTGGACATCGACACCGGCGGCACCATGACCGACGGACTCGTCAGCGGGAACGGAACGATCATCTCGCTCAAAGTGGAAACCACGCCACACGACGTGACCATCTCGTTCATCGACCTGCTGACCGCTGCCCAGAAGGCCCTCGACTTCTCGGATCTTCGTTCGTTCCTCTCCGAGGTCGAAGTGATCCGCTGGTCTTCCACGATCACCTCCAACGTGCTCGCTCAGCGAGTGGGCCCGAAGATCGGCCTGCTGGTCTCGGCCGGCCACGAGGCCGACCTCTATGACCCGCGGACGGCCCACGCGGTGGTGGGGTCGATCGTGGATGCCGACGACATCGCCGGCATCCCGGCGGATGCCGACGAGACCGTCGTCCGCGGAGCCATCAAGTCTCTCCTCGACAAAGGGATCCGCCGCATCAACGTGAGCCTGGAGGGAGCCTTCCCCGACGGAGCCGCCGAGCGGCGGATCGTCGAGATGATCTCCGAGGACTACCCCGACCACTTCCTTGGGTCGATCCCGGCGCTGGCCGGGAGCGATGTGACGCTCCGGCCCGACGACGCGACCCGTACCGTGGCGTCGCTGATCAACGCCTACGTGCATCCCTCACTTGCCACGACGCTGTACCGGGCGGAAGAGATCCTCCGGGAGCAGCACGGCTGGCCCGGCAACGTGCTCATCGGCCACATCAACGGCGGCGTCGCCCGGATCGGGAAGACGAAGGCCTTCGACACGATCGAGTCCGGGCCGCTGTTTGGCACCTACGCATGCGCCGCGACATCGGAGCGGTTCGGCGACGAGAAGGTCATCGCGATCGATGTCGGCGGCACCACCGCGAAGGCCAGCGCCGTCGGAGGCGGGCGGGTTATCACGAAGGACAGCGGCGACTTCTTCGACATTCCCCTCGAACTGGAGTTCCCGCTGCTGCGATCGATCGCGCTCGGCGGCGGCAGCGTGGCGCGCGTCGTCGACGGCGCCGTGAAGCTCGGCCCCGACAGCATGGGTGCAGCGCCCGGCCCGGCGGCATACGGTCTCGGCGGACGGAACGCGACGATCACCGATGCATTCGTGGTCAGCGGCTTCATCTCGCCCACGGCTTTCCTCAACGGTGCGCGGACCCTCGACGTCGAGCGCGCCAAGGCGGCGATCGACCGGCAGATCGGCACACCACTCGGCGTCGACACCGTAAGCGCCGCGCGCGCGATCGTCGAGCAGGCGTGGGACGATGTGGCCACGCTCGCGCGAGAGACGGCCGAGGAAGCGGGCTGGGATCCGGCCGAGACCACGGTCTATGCCTACGGAGGCAACGGGCCGCTGTTCGTCACCGCCGTCGCCGAGCGACTCGGAGCGCGCGCCGCCCGGTTCTTCCGGTACGGCAACGTCTACTCCGCGTACGGCTCGGCGATCTCCGACGTGGTCCATGTCTACGAGGCGGCCATCCAGTCCGACGCCGACGTGGCCCTCCGCGCCGCGCAGCACGTCGACGAGGCGGCGCGAGACTTCCGCGGCGAGGGCCTTGACCCGGCTCACGCGCGCTATCGCTGGGAGGCGCGCATCGCGGACGGCACACTCGTCGGCGATGAGCTGACAGCCGATGCCGACCTGGTGGGCGACGCGTCGGCCATCGCGGCACGATCGCCGGGGCAGGTGTCGCTCCTGCGGCTCCGCGCCCACTCCCCGCTGCCGCGGATCACGCTCGCCGACGCGCCGACCGCGGGACGCCCCGACCCCGAGGGCGCCCGGCAGTCCGCCTACGGAGCCGACGGCGAGCTTCCCACCTACGCCGCTGCTGCGATCCCCGGAGCGACGATCTCCGGGCCCGTCCTCGTGGACGGCGACTCGACCACCTGGCTCGTGACGGCGGGCTGGGACATCTCCACCGATGCCACGGGCGATGCCGCCCTGACGAGAAAGGAGGCCTGACGTGACGAAGCTCCATGTCGCCGAGTACCTCGACATCGACGTGAACGCCGAGCGGTGGCACTGCCACGACTGCGGTCGCGACCTCGGCTCCGCACGCGACAACTACAAGCGGGGCCTGCTTGTCGGCGAGCGCGAGCCGAACGAAGTCCACCCCACCGTGATCGAGGGCGAATACACGTTCTCGCCGAACGGCGACTGGGTGCGGCTGCTCGAGTTCTACTGCCCCGGATGCGGTCGGCAGATCGAGACCGAGTACCTGCCGGCTGGCCACCCTCTCACTCATGACACGGAGATCGATATCGACTCCATCAAAGCCCGTCTCGCGTCCGGCGAGGCACGGATCAACGACGAAGGAAAGCTGGAGGTGGCGCTGTGAAGGCGATCGACATCGATGTCGGCGGGACGTTCACCGACCTCGTGCTGACATGGGACGATCGGCGTATCGTGGCGAAGTCGCCGACGACGCCCTACGACCTGTCGGTGGGGTTCCTGAACGTGCTCAACGAGGGCGCACGGCTCCTCGATGAGGGGGCGCTCCAGGAGATCCTCCCGCAGATCGAGATCGTGCGGTACTCGACGACCGTGGCGATGAACCGGCTCATCGAGCGGAAGGGACCCAAGCTCGGCCTGATCACGACCGAAGGGCACGAGGATGCCATCCTCATCGGCCGCGGCGCGCAGTGGACCGACGGCACCCGCATCGGCGAGCGCCGGAACCTGGCCGTGCAGAGCAAACCCGAACCGCTGATCAATCGCGACATGATCGTCGGCATCGGCGAGCGCGTGGACTCCACGGGTGCCGTCATCCGACCTCTCGACGAGGACGACGTGCGTGTCAAGCTGCGTCACCTGGTCGACAACGGCGCCCGCGCGATCGCCGTCTCGCTGCTCTGGTCGTTCCAGAACCCGGAGCACGAGCGTGCCGTGCGGCGGATCATCCGCGAGGAGTACAAGGGCTTCCACGTCGGCTACCTTCCGGTCGTACTGTCGCACGAGGTCGTCGGCAAGGTTGGCGAGTACGAGCGCACGATGACCGCGATTCTGGATGCCTACCTTCAGACGAGCATCAAGTTCGAGCTCGAGACCACCTGGGATCAGCTGCGTTCGAACGGCTATCGAGGCACGTTCTTGCTCACCCACAACACCGGCGGCAGCGCGGAGATCTTCAAGACCACGGCGAGCCGCACGTTCAACGGCGGCCCGGTCTCGGGCCTCATCGGCAGCTTCCACATCGGCAAGGAGCTCGGCTACCGCAATGTGATCGCGTCGGATGTCGGGGGCACGAGCTTCGACGTCGGCATGGTGGTGGACGCCTCGGTGCGCTCGTACGAGTTTCGTCCCATCATCGATCGCTGGATGGTCGGCATCTCGATGCTGCAGACCACCACGATGGGTGCGGGCGGCGGATCGATCGCGTGGGTCAACGAACTGCTCGGCAACCGCCTCGAGGTCGGGCCGCGCAGCGCGGGGTCCTATCCGGGTCCCGCCTGCTACGACCTCGGCGGCATCGAACCCACGGTGACCGACGCGGACGTCGTGCTCGGTTACATCGCTCCCGACGGATACTTCGGTGGGAAGATGCCGTTGAACCGCGACAAGGCGGTCGAGGCGATCCGCACGAGGGTGGCCGAGCCGCTCGGCGTGTCGGTGGACGAGGCCGCCGCGCTCGTGCGCCGCATCGTCGAGCAGAACATGGCATCCGCGATCAAGCGCGAAGTGCATCTGCGCGGCTACCACCCCAGCGACTTCGCGCTGTTCGCGTTCGGTGGCGGCGGACCTACGCATGTCGCCGGGTACAAGGCGGATGTCGGCACGGTCGTGATCTTCCCGCAGGCGCCGGTGTTCTCGGCGCTGGGCAGCTCCGTGATGGACATTATGCACGTGTACGAGCAGAGCGGCCGGATGCAGTTCATGAAGCCGCTCACCGGTGAGATCAACATCGACAAGGAGCAGTTCAACTCCGCCGTCCAGAAGATGATCGACCGCGCCTTGCTCGATCTCGAGGCGGAGGGCCTCGCCGAGCGGGAGGTGATCTTCTCGGTCGAACTCGACATGCTCTACGGCGGACAGGTGCAGGTCAAGCGCGTATCGTCGCCGCTGTTGCGGATCGAGACCGACGACGATGCGCAGGCGATCTACGATGCCTTCGAGAAGGAGTTCTCCGAGGCGTTCAGCCCCTACGTGGTGAACAAGCCCGGCGGGGTCTATCTCGACGGGATCGTGGTCAAGGCGACAGTCGTCACGGAGAAGCTGACCCTGCCGGTGCTTCCGGTCGGCGACGAGTCGCCCGCCGCCGCGCAGACCGCGACGCGGGAGGCGTACTGGCCGGAGCTCGGCAGCCGGACGGCCACACCGGTCTACTCGTTTGATGCGCTCACGGCCGGCAACGTCGTCGTCGGTCCTGCGATCGTGGAAATGGACTTCTCCACGATCGTGGTGCCGCCGGTGCAGCGGCTGCGCATCGACGAGCACGGCCTGGGCATTCTCGAATCCGACACCGCGGGCGTCGACGCCGACTCTCGCGACATCCTGGAAGAGGTCAGCGCATGACGTACCCCACGCTCGAAGAGAAGATGAGCGCCCTCAAGGTGGTGCCCGCGACGGAGTATGAGCGCCAGTGCGTCGCGAAACTCCCCGCCGGTGACTACGAGATCGCTGTGCAGCGCACCGCCGACGTTCTCGACGAGGGGTACGAGGTCTTCATGCGCTCGTCCCGCTCGTCGATGGGTGTGGCTGGAGACTCGATCGTCGCGATGTTCACGGCCGCAGGCGACCTCGTGAACGCCTCCGCGGGCACCTACCTGCACGCCGTGATCCCGCCGATCGTGATCAAGTACATCCTCGATCGCCACGGCGAGAACCCCGGTGTCAATGACGGCGACATCTGGTACACGAACGATGCGCTGTACGGCGGCATCCACAATCCCGACCAGGTCGCCATCATGCCGGTGTTCTTCGACGGAGAGCTGGTGGCCTGGACGGCCGCCCTCTCGCACACCACCGAGACCGGTGCGATCGAGCCCGGGGGAATGCCGCTCTCGGCCACGAGCCGGTTCGAGGAGGGGATGAACCTTCCGCCGATGCGGGTAGGCCAGGGCTTCCGGATCAGCGAGGACGTGCTCGAGATGTTCGCCGCGTTCGGCATCAGGGCCGAGGCGAACGTCACGGTCGACATGCGGGCGCGCGCAACGACGGCTGATCGCGTGCGGGTGCGGCTGTTGGAGATGTTCGAGCGGGAGGGCAAGGACTTCATGTCCGGGCTCTTCCGCCGGATGCTCGACGACGCAGAGGCCGGTGCGCGGGCGCGCATCGCGAGCTGGGCGGACGGCACCTACCGTTGCGTCACGTTCAGCGACGCCGCGGGCTTGAGCTCGGGGCTGATGCGCAACTGCTCGATGGAGATGGTCAAGAAGGGCGAGCAGCTCACGATCGACTTCACCGGCACCAGCCCGGAGAACCCGTCCAGCTACAACGCCCACCCGCAGGCCGTCGTCGGGCACCTCGCGAACTACATCTACGAGTACGTCTTCCACGACCTGCCGATCAGCTCCGCGACCTTCGCGCCGATCGACTTCATCTTCCCCGAGAACTCGATGCTGTCACCCGATGTGCGAGCCGCCACATCGAACGCCGTGATGGCGGCGACGGGGGCGATGAGCGCGATCGCGAACTGCATCAGCCGCGCCCGGTTCGGATCCACAGACTGGCGCCAGGTCACTGCGAGCCAGGGCAACGGCGGCAACGCCTCCGTGCTTGCCGGGGTCTCGCAGTGGGGTGCGTTCTTCGCCGACATGATCGCCTATCCGATCAACACCGAAGGCCAGGGCGCGCACGCGACCTCCGACGGAATGGACGCATACGGCTTCCCGTGGTGCGCGTTCGGACGAGCCCCCGACGTGGAGTCCATGGAGAACGAGTTCCCCA
>NZ_LMPK01000009.1:8391-17300 GCF_001423825.1 Microbacterium sp. Leaf351 | reverse complement strand
GGCACACCATGCCCCGTTCGTGTTCGCCATGGCGATCGCCGACAACTCGATCATCCAGACGCCCCAGCCGCTGTTCGGTGGGTACAGCCAGCCCACCGTGCCGGGCGTCGTGCTCGACGGGGTCAACGTCGTCGAAGCGCTCGCCACGGCCGCGTCGGGTTCGCTGACGCTCGAGGCGCTCCTGGCGGGAGAATTCGGCGGCACGGTGCGATCGGGCACGTACGGCAGCGCGATCCACCCTGTAAACGGCGGCGACACGATCATCATCGGGCTGTCCACGGGCGGCACTGGCTACGGCGACCCCATCGACCGCGACGTCGATGAGATCGATCGCGACCTCGTCAAGCGGCTCGTCTCGCCCGAGGCCGCAGAGAACGTCTACGGCGCCGCACTAGACCGGCACGGTCGTGTGGACCGAGACGGCACGGTCGCCCGCCGCGCCGAGATCGTCCGCGAGCGACTGACGCGCGGCGTTCCCTACGACGAGTTCGAGACCGCATGGCTGTCCCGCAAGCCCAAGGACGAGATCATGCAGCTGTTCGGTTCCTGGCCCGACGGGGCGGTAGTGACGCCGGTGATGCGTCCATGACCCACCCATCCCTGGCGGCCCTGGCGGTACCGGGCGGCTCCGGCGTCGCCGCACCGCTCGCCCTTCGCGCCGCAGCGCGAATCCAGGAGCGCGACTGGGAGGAGTTCCTGCGCAGCCCCACGCAGCTGGCGAATGGATGCCGAGATCTCGTGGACGCGATCGCCCCGGACGTCATCATCGTGACGTCGCCCATGGTGCTCGCGGAGGAGGCGGCGGACGGCCCAGTCACCGCGGCGCCGCACTATGCGGCGGCGCTGGAAGCGGTCGGCCGACTCACAGAGTCCCTCACGCACCGCGCGGCGGTGGGCGTCTGTATCCCCGGCCCATCGGTGCTCGTCGCGACGGGAGAGCGCACTCCGGAGCAAGCGGTCACGGAGGTCACCGAGGCGGGCCGGGTAGCCCTGCACGCCGGCGCGCACGTCGTGCTGATCGACGAACCCGAACCCATCGACGGCGCGAGTCTCGCGACCCTCGACAACATCGCCCGGTTCCACCAGGCGTACGTCGTCGTGATAGGCGAGGCGTGGGGCGGTGTGCTCGGCAGCTCGATCGTCCCGCTGGGCGATCGCACCCCCGGCAGCGGGCTCACCGTGACGCCGGGTGAGCTCGGCCGCGGTATCGACATCAGCGAACTGGCCGACTGGGTCTACGACGTCACGTCATGATCGGCTGACCCGCGTCCGCCCGTCTCACCGACAGCATCCAGCTCGACTCCGAGAGGAAAATCATGAAGGCGATGGTCTACGACGGCGACGGCGCCGTCACGGTGGAGACGGTGGACGATCCCGTCCTGGCAGCGCCCACGGACGCGATCGTTCGCATCGATCTGACGACGATCTGCGGGTCGGACCTGCACATCCTCGGCGGCCACGTCCCCACGGTCACAGCGGGTCGGGTGCTCGGGCACGAGGGCGTCGGCACCGTGATCGAGGCCGGTTCGGCGGTCGTGGGCGTGTCGCCGGGAGATCGGGTGCTCATCTCGGGGATCACCGGGTGCGGCAGCTGCCGGTACTGCCGGATCCGCATGTACAGCCAGTGTGAACGTGGCGGCTGGATCATGGGAAATACGATCCACGGCACACAGGCGGAGCTCCTGCGCGTCCCGTTCGCCGACAGGAGCCTGTATCGGGTGCCCGAGCGACTGCGGGACGAGCAGGTGCTGTTCCTGGACGACCCTGTGGTCACCGCCTACGAACTGGGATTGCAGCGCGCGGGCGTGAAGCCCGGCGAGTCGATCGCCATCGTCGGAGCGGGGGCGATCGGACTGAGCGCCGTCCTGCTGGCACCGCTGTTCGGCGTCGGGAAGGTGATCGTCGTCGACACCGACGACAACAGACTCGAAGCGGCACGCCGCTTCGGTGCCGACCTGACGCTCAACCCGCGGGATGCCGACGTCCTGGACGAGATCCGTGCCTACACGGGCGGCAGGGGCGTGGACGTGTCGTTGGAATGCGTCGGTGCCCCCGCGACGTTCGAGACCTGTATCGAGTCGCTCGCGCCCGGCGGACGACTGGCCAACATAGGCATCCACGGCGTCCCCGTCGAACTCGCCCTCGAGCGACACTGGATCCGGAATCTCACGATCACCACCGGCCTGGTCGACATCCGTGAGCTCCCCACCCTCCTGGCCCTGGCCGCGGACGGTCGGCTGGATGTCACTCCGCTCGCGACGCACGCGTTCTCCCTCGCGGACGGCAAGCGTGCCTACGACACCTTCGCGCACGCGGCTGAACACGGCGCGGTGAAGGTCACTCTCGCTCCGCACCCCGCCGAGGTCGCGGCGTGAGCGGCCTTGGCGGAGCCTCCGCGATCGTCACCGGCGGCACCTCGGGCCTCGGGGCCGCGGTCGCCGCTGCCGTGGTCGACGCGGGTGGGACGGCCGTCATCGTGGGCCGCAACGCCGACGCCGGTCGCGCCTTTGAGAGCGCTCACCCGGGCGCGGGCCGATTCGTTCGCGCGGACGTCACAGACAGCGACTCACTGGGGGCTGCAGTCCAGCAGGCCGCGGAGGCGGCCCCGCGGGGCCTGCGTGTCGCCGTCGCGGCGGCGGGGTCCGCGATCGTGCAGAAGACAGTCGGCCGGGATGGTCCGCACCCGATCGAGTCCTTCCAGCGGATGCTGGATGTCAATCTCGTCGGGGCGTTCCAGCTTCTTCGTCTGGCCGCGTCCGCGATGGCCGGCAACGACCCCGACGAGGAGGGGCAGCGCGGCGTGATCGTGCTCACATCGAGCGTCGCCGCATTCGAGGGGCAAATGGGTCAGGTGGCGTACGCGGCCGCGAAAGGCGGGATCGTCAGCATGGTGCTCCCTGCTGCGCGGGACCTCGCACGTTCCGGGATACGCGTCATGGCGGTGGTCCCGGGAGTCTTCGACACCCCGTTCATGGACCTCTTGTCGGAAGAGGCGCGCGCGGGCGTTGCGGCTTCGGTGCCGTTCCCTTCGAGGCTGGGGCGGCCAGACGAGTATGCCTCCCTGGTGCTCGAGATCGTCCGCAACCCGATGCTCAACGGCGAAGTGATCCGCCTCGACGGGGCTCTCCGGCTCGCGGCGCGCTGACGCGTCATCGCTCGAGCGGCATCGACCGACACACCGACACGAACGAGAGGAACAGAACACATGGCCTATCAGAACCAGACCGCGGTGGTGACAGGAGCAGCTGGTCAGATCGGCGCGGCGATCGTCGCCGAACTCGTGGAGTCCGGTGTGCGAGTGCTCGCCGTCGACCTCGATGCGCAGGCGCTCGACGTGCTCTACGCCGGCAATGACGCCGTGCTCACGCAGCAGGCGGATGTCGGCGATGAGGACTCCGTGAAGGCCGTCTCCGCACGGGTCGCCGAGGAGTTCGGGACGTTGGCGATGCTGGCGAACAACGCTGGCATCGAGGGTGTGGTCGCACCGATCGCCGACACGGACGCGGCGAACTTCGACCGAGTGATGCGCGTGAACGTGCGCGGGCCGTTCCTCGGGCTGAAACACCTCATGCCCCTGATCGAGGACGGCGGAGCCGTGGTGAACACATCGAGCGCGCTGGGGCTGGTGGGCGCCCCGGGTTTGGCCGCCTACGTGACGAGCAAGCATGCCGTCATCGGCCTCACCAAGGTGGCCGCTCTCGAAGGCGCCGCCCGCGGCGTCCGGGTGAACGCGGTCTGTCCCGGCCCGATCGAAGGACGGATGATCACGGCTTTGGAGTCCGCCATCTTCGGAGACAGCGGGGTCACTTTCGCGAGCGTCGTTCCGCTCGGCCGACACGGCACGCCCGCGGAGATCGCCCACTTCATCGCGTTCCTCCTCAGCGACGCAGCGCGTTACATCACGGGCACCGCGCACTCGATCGACGGAGCGATGGTAGCGACCTGACCGGAGATCGGATGGAGTGAGCATGTCAGACGTCGTCATCGAGGAGCGAAGAGGACACATCCTGCTGGTCACGCTCAACCGGCCCGAAGCGCACAACGCCGTCAACGGCGCGGTGTCGCGGGCGCTGGGTGAGGCGTTGGAAGCGGCGGAGCGGGATACCGAGATCCGCGCAGTGGTCGTCACGGGAGCCGGCGAGAAGGCCTTCTGCGCTGGGGCTGACCTGAAAGAGGCCATCACTTCGCTCGATGGGCTACTGGACTCGACCACTCATCCGTGGGGGTTCGCAGGCTACACGAACCATCTCATCTCGAAGCCCACGATCGCTGCTGTGAACGGACTCGCGCTGGGGGGTGGAACCGAGATCGTGCTCGCGAGCGACCTCGCGATCGCGGCGGAGCACGCGACCTTCGGGCTCCCCGAGGTCGCTCATGGCATCTATGCCGGGGGCGGTGGAGCGATTCGCCTTCCTCGGCAGATCCCGCCGAAGGTCGCGATGGAGCTCCTTCTGACGGGACGTCCCTTCTCCGCGGCGGAGGCCCTCCAATGGGGTCTCGTCAACAAGCTGGTCGCGGCACACGATCTGCTGCCCGAGGCGTTGTCGTTGGCCGAGAAGGTCGCTTCGAACGCACCGCTGGCTGTTCAGGCCACCAAGCGCATCGCGCGCGGCATCGAAGACGCACATGCACGCGATGAGGAAGGTGCTTGGCGCCTATCGAACGCCGAAGGTCGGCTTGTCCTTGCTTCCATCGACGCGCGCGAAGGGCTTCACGCGTTCTCGGAGAAGCGGGTGCCGCTATGGAGACGAGGCTAGAAGCTGCGGCTAGGCCGCGTTCGCAGAACGCAGGATGGCAGCTGCCCTCGACGCCCCATAGCTCACGCGTCGAAGGATGCCCTCGAAGTCGCCGGGTGCGAAGGATGCGGCGTCTCCCGAAACCGACAGCGCGGCGATCGGGCCGCCACCTGGGATGATCACGGGCGCGGCCACGCAGGCAAGCGTGTGGAGAGACTCTCCCCGGTCGATCGCCACCCCTGACTGCCTGACCTTCCACAGCTCCTCGCGCAGCGCCGACTCCTCGACGATCGTGTTGGCGGTCCATGCGTGACGCGGGCCGCGCAGAGTCTCCTCGAGCGCCCGCGGGTTGTGGGCGAGCAGCATCTTTCCGACTGCGGTGCAGTAGGCGGGCATGCGCGCGCCGATCCTGCTCGGCGTGCGCAGTCGCTGATGCCCCTCCAGCTTGTTGAGGTACACGACATGCGATCCGCTCAGCATCGCAAGCTGGACTGTCATGTGGGTCGCCTCGTAGAGGTCGGCGAGGAAGGGCGTGAGAAGATCCCGAACGCGGTCCTGTCCTGGCGTGCTCGCCTGGGCTCCAAGCTCGTGGATCACGCGTCCGAGACGGTAGGCCGTGCCTGCCCGCTCGAGGACGCCGTTGCGCTCGAGCATTCCGAGCAGTCGGAATGTCGTCGACTTGCTCAGCCCCGCCCGCCGCGCAAGCTCGCTCACGCCTAGTCCGAGCTGGGCGTCGTTTCCGAAGGCCGTCAGTACGCTGATCGCCTTGTCCACAGCAGTCCGCTCTTCCCGCGCCTCGTCGGTCGTCGTCTTCGTCATGGTTCGACTCCATCCTCACTGATGCAGCGTCGTGGTCTCTTCCTCCATTGTCAGGCCCTTCAGCACATGTCACAACGGACGACTGGTCCATTAAAATGGACGTTACCACCCACGATTGGAGTCGACCGATGGCCATCGCCGACGTCGTAGCGCGAAACGTTCGGCGGTTCCGTGAGGAGCGCAACCTTTCTATCGCCGCCCTCGGACGGGACGCCGGACTGGCAAAGCAGACCATTGCCGCGATCGAGTCAGGCAAGGGCAATCCCACCGTGGAGACTCTTGACAGTCTCGCCGCGACACTCGGTGTCAGCATCCGAGCGTTGCTCACCGAGATGGGCTCCGAGACCCTCCTGCAGCGGGGTGACGCGATTCAGTGGCAACCTCAGGGCGCCCTCCGAATCAGGCACCTCGATCAGGTCTTCGGCTCCGGATACGTCACCAACACCGTGCTCCAACTCGAGGCCAACCGCGGAGCATCTCGGCATTCATCAGGCAGCCGAGGCGCACTGCGGCACTGCTACGTGCTGGAGGGTCGGGTCCGACTCGGGCCAGTCCTTTCACCGACCAGCGCGAAGGCGGGCGACTTCATCAGGTTCCCTGCGGACAGTGAGCACCTCTTCGAGGCGGTGACTCCTGTGGCATCGGTGTTCGTCTGCACGACCGCACCCCAGCTATCGATGTCCGGTCGCGAGCGCCAGTTCTAGCGGTCGAAGTCGACGACGAGCTTGCCGAGCACGTCTCCATCCAGAAGCCGCTGGAAGCCCGTCGAGATCTCGTCGAACGCGATCGTCTCGAGGTGCGGACGAACACCCGTCGTGTCGAGGAGGCGCAGCAGGGCTTCGAACTCGGGTCGGGTGCATCCGGTCGATCCGATGATGCGCAACTGCTGATAGAAGACACGTTGAAGGTCGGCGGGGGGCATCGCGCCGCTCGTCGCCCCTGCGATGACGATCGCTCCGCCCGGTCGCAAAGCACGCAGAGAGTGCGCCCAGGTCGCCTCGCCGACCGTCTCGATCACGACATCGACGCGCTCAGGCAGCCTTGCCCCAGGCTCGAACGCCTCGACCGCACCGCATCGGAGCGCGAACTCGCGCTTCTGCTCGCTGCGTGCCGTTGCATACACCCGAGCTCCCGCAGCCCGCGCGAGAGCGATCGCGGCGCTTGCCACTCCGCCGCTCGCTCCCTGAACGAGCACTCGGTCGCCGGCCTTGACAGCGGCGCGGGTGAAGAGCATCCGGTAGGCAGTACCCCATGCGACTCCGAGGCACGCCGCTTCCGTGAAGAAGAGCGAGGCGGGCTTGGCCACGATCATCGACTCCGGAAGCAGGATATAGTCCGCGAGCGTGCCGTCAATGGTCTCCGAGAGCAATGAGCGCTGCGGATCGAGCGTGGAGTCCCCACCTCCTCGCGCCGCGTCGCCCATCACCGGATAGACGACGACCTCTCGCCCATCGTCGGTGACCCCAGCTGCGTCGCAGCCGAGAATGATAGGGATCCTCTCCGGAGGGTGCCCGATTCCACGGAGAGTCCACGTGTCGTGCGGATTGAGCGAGGCCGCCCTCACTCTCACTCGTGTCCAACCCGGTCTCGCCTGCGGGTCAGGACGAGTAGTCAGTTCCAGCCCGGCGAGCGGATCGTTCGGGTCCTGCGAGACGGCGACGGCAGCGCGCACTGCTTCCTCCTCTAGTCCGTTACGATCCTGCCCGGCCGAGGTGGGCGGACTGCACCCGGTGTTCCGGAGCGCGGCACGCAGACTCGATCCGCCCGGCGCGATAGCTGACGATGGTGCCATGACCACCGATCTCGATGTCGTCCCCGCGGAGCTGATCGCTCTCGCGGATGCGCTCCGCGATGCCGAGGCGACACGGTCCGCCGTGCCGCCGCCGTCGAGCCTGCAGGCGGGGCTGAGTCTGGACGAGGCGTACCGAGTCCAACGGCTGAACATCCACCGTCGTGCACAGAGGGGTGAAGTGCTCGTGGGTCACAAGGTCGGGCTCACATCGCTCGCAATGCAGCGACAGCTGGGCGTCGACCAGCCCGACTTCGGCGTGATCACCGACCGGATGGTGATTCCCAACGGCGGCTCCATCGACGTCGAAGACCTGATCGCCCCGCGCCTTGAGGCGGAGTTCGCCTTTCGCTTCGCCAGCGATCTCCCTGCGACTCCGACGCTCGACGAGCTCACGGCGGGCCTAGGCGGCGTCGCCGTCGCGATCGAGATCATCGACTCGCGAGTGGCCGATTGGAGGATCACGCTCGTGGACACAGTCGCAGACAACGCGTCGAGCGCGAGGATCGTCTATGGCGACTTCGAGCCGGCGAGCGAGGCGACGATCGCAGCGCTGCCGTCCACGGTGATCACGCTCGTGCAGGACGGACAGGACGTCGCGAGCGGTCCCGGCTCGGCGGTGCTCGGCGACCCCCTGACTTCGCTGCACTGGCTCGCGTCCGCCATCGGCGAGTACGGCGACCGATTCCGTGCGGGGGACGTGGTGCTCGCTGGCGCAGTGGCCGCGGCTGTCCCTCTGACCCCGGGCTCGACATGGGAGGCCACCGCCGAAGGGTTCCGCCCAGTTTCGCTGAGTTCGACAGCGCACGTCTCGACGTCCCAAGGCAAGTGAGCAGACCATGACCATCACGCAGTTGCCCAGCACCCACGAGGGCGAACGCCCGATGTTCCCGACCGGCGAGATCCGTCGCCCGTCCGGATTTGCACCGAACATCGATGTCTCCGGTCTCGTCGACAGCGACAACGGGCTCATCGATCGTTCCGTCTTCACCGATCGGCGACTGTATGCGCAGGAGCAGGCACGCGTCTTCGCGACGAGCTGGCTGTTCCTCGGACACGTCGAGCAGCTGCAGAAGGCGGGCGACTTCTTCACGACCTTCATGGGCGAGGACCCCGTCATCGTCACGAAGGACAAGAGCGGCCGCATCCGAGCGTTCCTCAACTCGTGCCGTCATCGCGGGGCCCGCGTGCTCCGCGCGGACTATGGCACGACACGTGCCTTCACCTGCACCTACCACGGGTGGTCATACGACCTCGAGGGCAAGCTCATCAGCGTGCCGAACGAAGGGGGCTATCAAGCCGAGACGTGGGATCGCGAGGACTGGGGACTTCTCGAGGTCGCTCAGCTGGACACGGTGCTGGACTTGATCTTCGCGACCTGGAACCCGAGCGCGCCGCCGCTGCTCAACCAGCTCGGAGACATGAAGTGGTACATGGAGGCTTTCCTCGATCGTGACTCGGAAGGCACCACGATCGTCGGCGGCATCACGAAGTGGGTGCTGAAGGGGAACTGGAAGCTCGCCGCCGAGCAGTTCGGAACCGACTGGTACCACGTCAACATGTCC
>NZ_LMPK01000009.1:0-8326 GCF_001423825.1 Microbacterium sp. Leaf351 | reverse complement strand
CCCCAAGAGCCGCTTCGACGCACAGCCCGTCCACGAGTACTACGACTACGCGGCACTGCGGGAGCGACTGGGTTCGGCCCGGGTGGAAGGGCCTCTCACCACGGGGCACGCGACGGTCTTCCCCAACTTCGCATACCTTCCCGTCAACGGCAGCATCCGCGTCTGGCACCCGAAGGGGCCCGACGAGATGGAGGTCTGGGCGTGGACCGTGCTCGACAAGTCAATGCCAGAGGAGGTCCGCACGGCGCAGCGCCTCTACAACCTCCGCACCTTCGGCCCCTCGGGGATCTTCGAGCAGGACGACGGCGAGAACTGGAGCGAGATCCAGGCGATCTCCCATGGTTGGCGAACGAACACCCTGCCCTTGAACTATCAGATGGGCATCGGCACCGAACAGGACGACGGTGTGCATCCGGGCTCGACGAGCGCACTGTACAGCGATGCCGCGGGAAGGCGGTTCTACGCGCGATGGGCGGAGCTCATGAACACGCCGGCGTGGCACGAGGAGGCTACTGATGGCTGAGGGAATCGTCGTCGCCGACATCGATGACGTCCCTGAGGGGGAGGGGATCAAGATCGACGCTGCCGTGACCGGCACCGTCGACGACATCGCCGTGTTCAACGACGACGGCGAGTTCTTCGCCCTCGACGACACGTGCTCACACGAGAAGGCCTCCCTGTCGGAGGGATGGCTCGAGAACGGCGTCGTCGAATGCCCTCTCCACGCGGGCAAGTTCTGTCTCAAGGACGGCGCCGTGATGTCTATGCCCGCGACCGAGGACGTCGCGTGCCACCGGGTAATCATCGATGGATCGCAGCTGCGCGTCGTGCCCAATCCCGCGAGGCTCGCATGACCACAGGTACGCCGCGCGACGCCGGTCGCGTCGTGATCATCGGTGCCGGGCTGGCCGGCTACAGCGCCGCCGAGCAGCTCAGATCTCTTGGCCATGAGGGCGACATCGTGATCGTGGATGGCGAGCCTGCGCCATACGATCGGCCACCGCTGAGCAAGGAGCTCTTCGCCCCTGACTTCAGCCTCGACAAGCTCGCGTTCGCCAGCGCGCAGAAGCTGGCGGAGAAGCGCATCCAGACGAAGTTCGGCTCCGGAGCCGCGGCGATCGACCCGGCGGCACTCGCCGTCACGCTTCACGACGGCGAAGTGATCGCGGCGGACACCATCCTGATCGCCACCGGCGGGCGCGCCCGCACCTTGCCCATCCCCGGAGCCGATCTTCCCGGCGTGCATGTTCTGCGCACGTTCGCCGATGCGTCGGCATTGCGCGCGCGTGTCACGCACGGCTGCCGCGTCGTGATCATCGGAGCCGGTCTCATCGGCGCGGAGCTCGCCTCGTCGGCTCTTGCGGTGGGCGCCGACGTCACGCTGATCGATCCGGTCGATGTGCCGCTCACACCCGCTGTCGGCGAGCTGCTTGCAACCCATCTCCACGGGATGCACGCGGAGCGCGGCATCGACGTGCGGGTGGGAGTCGCATCTGCGATCGAACCCGTGCCGGACGGACTCGAGGTCGTCCTCGACGACGGCACGCGATGCGCCGCCGACCTGGTCGTCGTCGGCATAGGCATCATCCCGAACGTCGAGCTGGCCGAGTCCGCGGGTATCGAGGTCGACGGAGGCTTGCTCGTCTCGGCGGACTACCGCACAAGCGCGCCGGACGTCTTCGCCGCCGGCGACGTCATACGCCTTCGCGGCGAGGACGGTGCGCTGCTGCGCCGCGAGGAACACTGGGAGGCAGCCCAGCTGAGCGGTCAGCATGCCGCCTACGGGATGCTCGGGCTAGAGCCGCCGTCGCGGGGCGCGCCATGGTTCTGGACCGATCGCCACGGCATCCACCTCGAGGCCGTCGGCCGGCTCTCCGGTCCCGGCGACGTGGTCGTGAGAGAAGGCGGCGATCATCCTGCCGTGTTCCTTCTCGATGAAGGGCTGCTCGCGGGAGCGGCTGCGATCGACGACGCCATGACGGTGCGCGCCGCACGTCGCCTGATCGATCAGCGCATCCCGGTCAGTCGCGGCGAGCTCTCCGATCCGTCGGTGCCCCTTCGCTCCCTCCTCAAGGCACGCAGATGACCGTGTTCCGGCGACCGGCACGGCCGGTTGAAGCGGTTCCGCAGACGAAGTGAGATGAGACCATGTCCGACAGCCACCTGAACCCGGCGACCCTGAACGGGGCGACGTCGGTCGGCGCTGGAATCCTGGACGATGAGATCGACGGGATGCGCCTGGCAGACGCTGACACGCATTTCGAGGTCAACCAGTTCTACTTCCTCGAGGCGGAGTTCCTCGATGACGGTCGCTTCGCGGACTGGCTGGAGATGCTCGCGGAAGACCTGCACTACTGGGCCCCGACGCGCACGAATCGCCTGCGCCGGCAGCAGGCCCTCGCCGTCTCGGCGCCCGGCGAAGCGGCGTTCTACGACGAGACCAAGGACTCGCTCGCGTGGCGCATCCGCCGATACGACTCGGGCATGGCCTGGGCGGAGGACCCGCCGTCGCGCACGCGCCACCTCATCTCGAACGTGTCGGTCCGCGAGCGCAGCGACGGGCTGCTCCAGTCCCGCAGTGCGTTCATCGTGTACCGGAACCGGCTGCAGACCGAAGTCGATCTCTATGCCGGCGGTCGCAACGACGTCCTGCGGCGCACGGGCGCGCACGGCTTCGAGATCGTCAAGCGCACGATCCTCTTCGAGCAGAACGTCCTGCTGATGAAGAACATCAGCACGTTCTTCTGATCCGCACATCCCCTCCGCACGCACCACCGAAAGGCATTCTCCATGACCGCCACTGCTCTCGAGACGAGCACCGTCGACACGACCCTCGGCCCGATCGCGGTCACGGTCGTCGGCGAGGGCGAGCCCCTCGTCCTCATGCACGGCGGCGGGCCGGGCGCGAGCGCGCTGGCGAACTACCGGGACAACCTGGGAGCTCTCGAAGGTTTTCGGGTCATCCTTCCCGACCAGCCGGGGTTCGGCGGCAGTTACCGCCCCACCGAGGAGGATCTCGCTGAACGCTCGATCACCGAGATCACGGTCGATGCGATGTACCAGATGCTCGACGCGCTGGGGGTGGACACGTTCTTCCTGCTGGGCAATTCGCTCGGAGGCGCTGCGGCGCTGGCCATGGCGATCGCCCAGCCGGTGCGCGTCACGAAGCTCGTCCTCATGGCCCCGGGAGGTGGCTGGCTGCCGACGGCCCCGACGCCGACAGAGGGCCAGAAGGAGATGTTCCGCTACTACAACGGCGAGGGCCCGACCTTCAGCAAGATGAAGAACTTCGTCCGCGTCATGGTCGCCAACCCGAAGCTCTTCGACGACGCCAGCATCCAGGCCCGCTACGAGGCCTCGCTTGACGCGAGCCACATCGAGTTCTACCACCGCTACAACACCGCGTTCGCTCGCCGGGGCGGCATGGATCCGCTTTGGAAGGATCTCGAGAAGATCCTCGCCGACACGCTCCTGCTGTGGGGCCGCGACGACCGCACGATCACGCTCGACGGAGCCTGGATCATGCTCAAGAATATCCGGAAGGTGCAGCTGCACGTGTTCGGCGGCTGCGGCCACTGGGTGCAGGTCGAGAAGAAGGCGGACTTCGAGCGACTCGTCGTCGGATTCCTGGGGCCGGGCACATGACCGGATGGCTCGAGGGTGACGTCGCGTTCATCACCGGCGCCGGATCCGGCATCGGCAGGGCCGTCGCGCTGAGATTCCTCGAGGAGGGTGCGGCGGGCGTCGCCGTGGTCGGTCGCGACGCGGAGAGACTGCAGTCCACGATCGATGCCGCGGGTGCGGAGGCCGATCGTGTGCTGCCCGTCGTCGGAGATGTCCGTTCGACATCGGATCTGAAGGCGGCCGTCTCGGCTACGGTCGACGCGTTCGGCAAGATCGATGTCGTCGTGCCGAACGCTGGAATCTGGGACTTCAACCGATCGATCACGAAGACCACGCCTGAAGAGATCGAGGGCATCTATGACGAGCTGTTCGACATCAACGTCAAGGGCTACCTGCTGACGGTCTCGGCGACCTGGCCGGAACTCGTCAAGACGAAGGGGAACGTCGTCATGACGCTCTCCAACGCCGCGTTCTACGCGGCCGGAGGCGGTCCCGTCTACACCGCAGCGAAGTTCGCCGCGAGAGGCCTCGTTACCCAGCTCGCCTATGAGCTCGCCCCTCACGTCCGAGTGAACGGCGTCGCCATCGGCGGACTTCGCACCGATCTGCGCGGGCCGGCCGCCGTGGGGATGGACGCGCGATCCATCGAGCAGTCCTTCGCCAAGCGCGACGACGCCCCCGGCCCCAACATGTGGGTTCCGCTGCACGACGCCAGCACCGACCCCGTCGACTCGACCGGTCCATACGTCCTGCTGGCGTCGCGCCGCAACGCGAGCGTCGTAACGGGCGCGATCATCAACGCCGACGGCGGGGTCGGTGTCCGAGGGTTTGCGACGGCCGCAGGAGGAGATCACCTATGACGAACGTTTCGCTGGGCTCTGCGCTCCCGCCGGGTTTCGAGCGCTTCTTCGCGGTCGACGGCGTCGACGACGCCCCCGCGCTCATCGGCATCCGATCGGTCCGTTCCGGCCATCTGGTCGACGCGTACCCCGCCGGTACCCACGACCTCGAGCTCGCGACGCACGGACTCGTGTCGGCCGCAGACGTGCAGCGCGTCACCCACGAGGTGCTCAAGGCGAGTCCCCGCTCTCGCCGAGTCATCCTGGCAGTACCCGAACAAGACCTCACTGCCATCGCCTGGGCGGAAGACGCTGGATACCGATTCGTGGTCGATGTCGAAACGCTCAGCGGCAGCTTCTCGCTGCTCGTGACCGAACCCGATTGGGTGCTGGCGCAGCCCCACATCCTCGAAGACATTCCCCTGAAGGAGTAGTCATGGGCAAGACGAAGATCGCCATCATCGGCTCAGGAAACATCGGCACTGACCTCATGTTCAAGGTCATCCGTCTCTCCGACACGCTCGAGATGGGAGTGATGGTCGGGATCGATCCCGGCTCAGACGGACTCGCCCGCGCCGCGCGACTGGGTTTCGAGACGACACATGAGGGCGTCGACGGACTCATCGCCAGTCCGCAGTTCGACGAGATTGAGGTGATCTTCGACGCCACCAGCGCGTCGGCGCACAAGAAGAACGCCGAGAAGCTGCTGCCGTTGGGCAAGAAGCTCGTCGACCTCACCCCTGCCGCGATCGGGCCGTACGTGGTTCCGGCCGTGAACCTCGGCGACCACTTCGACGCACAGGACATCAACATGGTGACGTGCGGTGGCCAGGCCACGATCCCGATCGTCGCGGCGATCAGCTCGATCACTCCCGTGCACTACGGCGAGATCGTCGCATCCATCGCCTCGAAGTCGGCCGGGCCCGGTACGCGCGCGAACATCGATGAGTTCACCGAGACGACCTCGTCGGCGATCGAGGCGGTCGGCGGTGCGGCTCGAGGCAAGGCGATCATCATCCTCAACCCGGCCGAGCCTCCCATGATCATGCGCGACACCGTTCAGGTGCTCACGAGCCGTCTCGACGAGGCCACGCGAGGGGCGGTCGCCCATGCCGTCGCCGACCAGGTGGCAGCGGTCGCGGAGTACGTGCCCGGCTACCGCCTCAAGCAACAGGTCCAGTTCCTGGACCAGGGACCCGAGTTCGACACTCTTGTACCCGCCGACCGCGTGCAGGAGGACGGATACACGCGAGTGACGGTCTTCCTGGAGGTTGAGGGCGCGGCGATGTACTTGCCGAGCTATGCCGGAAATCTCGACATCATGACCAGCGCAGCACTGCGCGCAGCCGAACGACTCGTCGTCGCGGCCCGGGAGAAGGAGGCCGTCGCATGACGAGGATCTATCTGCAGGATGTCACGCTCCGCGACGGCATGCACGCGGTCCGCCACCGGATCGCCCCCGCGAAGGCCGCGGAGATCGCTGCGGCGCTCGACGCGGCGGGAGTGGATGCCATCGAGGTCTCTCACGGTGACGGTCTCGCCGGCAGCTCGCTGATCTACGGGCCGGGCTCGAACTCCGACTGGGAGTGGATCGAAGCCGTGGCGGGTGCAACGAAGAACGCTGTGCTAACGACGCTGCTGCTCCCCGGCATCGGCACGCTTCACGAGCTGCGACAGGCGTTCGACCTCGGCGTGCGCTCCGTGAGGATCGCGACGCACTGCACGGAGGCCGACGTCTCGGCCCAGCACATCAGCGCCGCCCGCGAGTGGGGGATGGACGTGTCGGGCTTCCTCATGATGTCGCATCTCAACGATCCGACATCCCTCGCGCAGCAGGCGAAGCTCATGGAGTCGTACGGCGCGAACTGCGTTTACGTCACGGACTCCGCCGGACGCCTGACGATGGACGGCGTGCGGGAGCGGATCCGTGCGTATCGCGACGTGCTCGACCCGGCCACACAGATCGGGATCCACGCCCACCAGAACCTCTCGCTCGCGGTCGCGAATTCCATCGCCGCCGTGGAGGAGGGTGCGTACCGCGTGGACGCCTCGCTCGCGGGACACGGCGCAGGCGCCGGCAACACACCCATCGAGCCTTTCGTGGCGGTTGCGAAGTTGCTCGGCTGGGAGGTGGGCGCCGATGTCTTCGCTTTGCAGGATGCCGCAGACGACCTCGTGCGGCCGCTCCACGACCGCCCCGTCCAGGTCGACCGCGAGACGCTGTCCGTCGGTTACGCGGGTGCGTACTCGAGCTTTCTGCGGCATGCCGAGCAGGCGGCCGCCGTGTATCAGCTGGATGCCCGCGACATCCTGGTCGAGGTCGGCCGACGCAAGCTCATCGGCGGTCAGGAGGACATGATCACCGACATAGCCCTCGACATGGTCGGCGCCGCCGGTCCTCTGGAGCGCTGACGGGAATCCGGCGCGTCCTGGCCCCGAACCCGGGGCCGATGACGCTCGACGGCACGAACACATGGGTGATCGACGTGGGGGCCGGAGTGCTCATCGTCGACCCCGGCCCCGCGGATCGCGCGCACCTCGACGAGGCGATCGGCGCGTCCGTAGTGGCAAGCGTGCTTCTGACGCACCGACACCCCGACCACTCGGCTGCTCTGGACATGCTGCCGAGCGGCACGCCTGTCCACGCCGCGGACCCCGCCCTCGCGCGATCGAGCGCGCCGCTCCGCAGGGGGGCGATGCTCGCGTTCTCACCCGTCCGGATCGAGGTGCTGTCCACGCCGGGACACACGGACGACTCGGTGTGCTTCCGCGTCGACTCGGAGGGCGCGTCGTGTGTGATCACGGGCGACACTCTGCTCGGCGGACGCCACGCCACGTTCGTGTCACGTCGCTCCGGCGACCTCGATGCGCTGCTCTCCTCCCTCGCGACGATTTCCTCCCTCCGGGGCCTGCCCGGCCTGCCCGGGCATGGGGACTTCATCCCCGATGTCGGGGCACACGCCTCGGCAGCGCTCGCGCATCACCACCGCCGGCTCACGAGACTCGAGAAGCTCCTTCGCGCGCATCCCGACCTCGACCTGGAGTACCACCTCCGCTCTCGGTATCCGAACGATCCGGGTCGGCGGCGTGCGGCGGCGTGGATGGCGCACGTGGAGGCGGACTACCTGCGATCGACCGGACGCCTGTCACGTCCTGTCGGCCCTCTCGACCCCCCGTAGGGCTCCAGGCGGAGTAGCAACGACGCGTGCTTTTTGGCGGCACGCTGTGCCGCCAGGTCCAGACACGTCGTTTCTGCGTCGGTTCGCAAGTGCGTGGGACGATCAGCGGATTTGAACGCAACCGTGCCCGCGACCGCTCGCAAACGAAGAGTTCTTCGGTCACGGCATAGAGCGCGTCGAGCCACCTCCACCACCAGCCTGCTCCGATCATGTCGGAGTGGGGTGTGCAGGTGACAGTCGCCACAGAACGCTGCGCGGCCGTGTGGAATCCTGAGAGTGAAACCACCGCCAACCACCCTGGAATCGCGGGGATCTTCGCCATGTCCAGCAGGAACCGAGGTGCCGCAGAGCTCAGCGAAGGACCTCGCCGATCGGTCTACGGGACGCGGCGACACGGTAGACGACGCCGAGACCGCGCGACCCTCGCCACTGTTCGGGGGTGAGCGCGCCGACGAGCAGTTCGAGGAGTCCGCACGTCGTCGGATCGTTGACTTCGCCGCGGCCCCGCTTCGCGCTGCCGCGCTGCCCCATCTGTTCGAGCCGCGCGATCGGAAGCAGCTCCGCGACGGGAGCCTCGTGAGCAGTCATCTATCGGCCTGCCCTCTCGAGGTGCGGTCGGGGCCTAGGCCGTGTTGATCAAGAGGTTTCGGTGTTCGGTGGGCGAGTCTTGAACCGTGACGCGAC
>NZ_LMPK01000008.1:49875-53135 GCF_001423825.1 Microbacterium sp. Leaf351 | reverse complement strand
CCCCCGCGCCTCCAACACCGGCGTCCTGGTTTCGATGGTCATCGGATGTCTCCTTCGGTCGGGGTGGCGTCGGCGGATGCCGTGTCGGCCACGCGGATGATGAGGTCGGCGCGGTCTCGCGCGGACTCGACGAGCTGGGCATTGGGCTCATCGACCGAACCGACCCAGTCGACGGCTTCGTCGTGGGGGTGCCCGTGCGATTCGCGACGGGCGACGAGGCGTCGCCGACGGATCGAGGGCTCGACCTCGAGGAACCAGGCCTCGTCGAGGAGCGGGGCGACCCGCTCCCAGCCGTGGCCGTCGTGGAGGAGGTAGTTCCCCTCGGTGATGATCAGAGGGACGTCAGCGGGCACGCACAGCGCGGATCCGATCGACTCCTCGAGGTCGCGGTCGAACACGGGTGCATAGATCGGGGTGCCGGACTGATCGCGCAACCGTGCGAGCAGGGCGATGTAGCCGTCGACGTCGAATGTGTCAGGGGCGCCCTTGCGGTCACGGCGGCCGAGCCGTCTCAGCTCGGCGTTCGCCAGATGGAAGCCGTCCATGCCGACGATGACGGCCTGCGCGCCGAGGGCGTCCTGCAGCTGCGCGCACACGGTGGACTTGCCCGCACCGGGCGTTCCGGTGATTCCGAGCACGCGGCGGGCACCGGTCGATGCGAGCGCACGGGCGCGGTCGATGAGCTCGACGACGTCGTGCGACACCGTCAGAGACGGTGGTGCGGCCGGGGGAGGGGTCACGTCGGACGGTTCCTTTTCGAGGCGACGTCAGCGTCGTTCGCTGCGTCGATGAAGCGGTTCGGAGGGGGCGTTCCCGAAGGAGCTTCCAGCACCGTAAGCTGGGCATGTCACCGGTGTCAAGCTTGATTCGATAACAACAATGACACCGGCGACACGACCGTCCTCCGCGGCGCATCCTGTGTGTCGCCACTGACGATCTGCCCCACGCGGCCGCGGCCGCAGCATCCCTTCAATGACGAACAGAGAGCACCTCCATGAACGAATTCCCAGGTCGAAGCATCCTCGTCACCGGTGCCGGCGGCGGCATCGGCGGCGCCATCGTCCGCCAGCTCGTGGCCGCCGGTGCACACGTGCTCGCTGCCGGCCGCACCGCGGACACCCTCGAGGCGATCGTCGCCGAGACCGGGGCTGAGCCGGTCGTGTTCGACCTCGAGTCCGAGGCCGAGATCCGCGCGGCGATCGAGGGTCGCGACATCTACGGCGTCGTGAACTGCGGCGGCTGGGGCGGCGAGATCGCGACCCCGATGGACACCGACATCGACGTCTTCGACAAGGTCATGAGCATCAACGCGCGCGGGTCGCTCCTGGTGACCAAGTACGCCTCGCGGGAGATGATCCGCGTCGGCGTCGGCGGTGCCATCGTCAACGTCTCGAGCCAGGCGAGCCTCGTCGCGCTGACCGGCCACATCTCCTACGGCTCATCCAAGGCCGCGCTCGACAACATCACGCGGGTCTCGGCGCTCGAGCTCGGCGGCTACGGCATCCGGGTGAACAGCGTGAACCCGACGGTCGTGATGACGCCGATGTCTGCCTGGTACTGGGGCCGTCCCGAGATCGAGGGTCCGTTCCTCGAGGCGATGCCGCTGCACAAGTGGGCGACGGAAGAGGACATCGCCGCGCCCGTCGTGTTCCTGCTGAGCGACGGTGCCGCGATGATCTCGGGCGTCTCGCTGCCGATCGACGGCGGCTACTCGAGCCGCTGACGTCGGCGACGCGTCCGCAGTGTGCGGCGCTGACCTGTCTCAGACCCCGCGCGGCACGGTGCGGTCGTGTCCGCTTCGGCGGCGGGGCGAGGCATCCGCGGGCAGTTCGATCGGCGTGGTGCCGGCGATCTCATCGCTGAACACCTCGGGAGTCGGCGCCGGCAGGCGCAGCGGACGGGTCTCGTCGATCGTCAGGAGGAACCGCCGCGTCTCGCTGCGGTGAAGGCGACCGGATGCCGCCAGCCAGCCGGCCCCGATGGCGCACGCGACCAGGCCCGCGATCGCGCCGACCTGGATGGCCGTGCGGGGCCCGAAGGTCGTCGCAACCCAGCCGGCGATCGGTGCGCCGATCGGCGTCGCTCCCATGATGACCGCCATGTACAGCGCGAGCACGCGTCCGCGCAGCGCCGGCGCCGTCGTCGTCTGCACGTAGCCGTTGGCGGTGGCGAGCATCGTGACGGTGCAGAGCCCCACGAACACGAGGGTCGCGGCGTAGAGCACGTAGACGGGCATCAGCGAGGAGACGAGCGAGATCACGCCGAACCCGCCGGTGGCGATGATGACCACCCGCATGCGTGCGCGGTCACGGCGGGCGGCGAGCAGCGCCCCCGCCAGGGAGCCGATCGCGAGCACCGAGCTCAGCAGCCCGTAGCCGTCGGCCTGCTTGCCGAACTCCAGCGCCATGGTCGACGCGAAGATCGGGAAGTTCATGCCGAATGCGGCCACCAGGAACACCATGATGAACGTGACGATGAGGTCGGGGCGGCCCGCGACGTAGCGGAAGCCGTCGGCGAGGCGTGCGGCTCCCGGCTCGCGCACGCGCGGCACGAGCTCGCCGGGGCGCATCAGCGAGAGGGCGAGGAGCATGGCGACGAAGGTGGCCGCGTTGATGAGGAACATCCAGCCGGTGCCGACCATCACGATGAGGATGCCGCCGACGCCCGGGCCGATCAGGCGGGCCATGTTGAACGACGCCGAGTTGAGTGCGACCGCGTTCGATGCGTTCTCGCGTGCGACGACGTCGGAGACGAATGCCTGGCGTGCCGGGGCGTCGAACGCGTTCACGACGCCGAGCGCGAGGGCGAAGACCCACATGAGCGGCAGGGTCAGGACGTGCGTGAGCAGCAGCACGCCGACCGTCACCGCGAGCATCGCCAGCAGGGTCTGGGTGACGTAGAGCAGGCGGCGTCGGTCGAAACGATCGGCGACCCAGCCGGTGACGCCGACCAGCAGCAGCGGGGGGCCGAACTGCAGCGCCATGGTGATGCCCATGGCCGTCGCGTCGTGGTTCGTCAGCTGCGTGAGCACGACCCAGTCCTGTGCGGTGGACTGCATCCACGCGCCGATGTTGGAGATGAGGGCGCCGCTGAACCACAGTCGGTAGTTGTAGACCGAGAGCGACCGGAACATGGCGCTCATCGCTCTGCCACCCGTCGCATGAGGGCGGCGGCGCGGGCGAGCACCTCGCGCTCGTCCTCGTCGAGGTCGGCGAGCACCGATTCGAGCCAGGCGTCGCGGCGGCGCACGGTCTCCTCCA
>NZ_LMPK01000008.1:48364-49869 GCF_001423825.1 Microbacterium sp. Leaf351 | reverse complement strand
GCGGGTGAGGTAACCGGCCTCCTCGAGGCCGTTGACGGTGCGGTTCATCGACGGTGCGGTGACGCGTTCGCGGTCGGCGAGCTCACCGAGGGTGTGCAGCCCGTGCATCTTGAGTGCCGCGAGCACCGCGAACTGCCCGTCGCTCATGGTGTCGACGGCGCGCTGCGCGCGCAGGCGTCGGGCGAGCCGGAACGTGGCCATCCGCAGATCGGATGCCGCGGCCGACAGCTCGGGGGCGGGGGCATCCTCGGGGCTGGTCATCGTGATCGTTAGCCTAACAAATTAGCCATGCTAAGTAAATCTCAACGGCGCATCGCGCCTCAGCGCCCGGAACGCGGTCACGCGGCAGGGCGTCGGTCAGCCCACGGCGGTCTCCGGGTCGCGGCGGCGTTCGAGCGCGGTCGTCGCGAGCAGGCCGATCGCGAGGAACCCGGCCGCCGAGAAGGCGGAGAGGCGGGTGCCCTCGGAGAGAGCCGCCTTCGCATCGTCGGCGATCGCCGCCGTCTGCGGGTTCTCGGCGAGTCCCGCGATCGCCCCGCCGGCGGAGTCGACGACGGCGCTCACGATCTGGTCGCGCTGCGCCGATGGCACGCCGGCGTCGTCGAGCTTCGCGCCGAGGATGCCCGCCGTCGAGGTGAACAGCACCGTGCCGAGGATCGCGATGCCGAGCGCGGAGCCCACCTGGCGCGAGGTCGACTGCGTGCCCGACCCCTGCCCGGACAGTTCGACCGGCACATCCTGCAGCACCACGCCGGTCAGCTGCGCGGTGGCGAGCCCCACGCCCATGCCGTAGACGAACAGCGCCGGCAGTAACCAGCCCCACGCGGCATCCGGTGCGACGACCCAGCCGACCGCGGCGATGCCGATGATCTCGAGCCCGATGCCGATGCGCACGATCGTCGCGGGCGACACGCGACCGCTCGTCGCGCCGGCGAACCCGCTCGCCACGAACGAGCCGACGGCGAGGGCGAGCAGCACGAGACCTGTCTGCAGGGCGTCGAAGCCGAGCACGAACTGCAGCCACAGGGGGAGGGAGAGGATGATGCCGAACTCGCCGAGGGAGACGACCATCGCGGCGACGTTGCCGTTGCGGAACGACGAGATGCGGAACAGCGACAGCTCGAGCAGAGTGCCGTGCCCCTGCCGTGAGCGCCGGACCTCCCAGACGAGGAACGCGAGGAGCGCGAGCGCCGCGAGGGCGAAGGCGAAGGGGATGGGCGAGACGCCCCACGTCCACGTGACGCCGCCGATCCGCAGCTGCTGGTCGGTCGTCCACCAGCCGTAGGTGCGGCCCTCGATGAGCCCGAACACGAGGGCGCCGAACAGCACGACCGACAAGGCCGCACCGACGATGTCGAGGCCGCCGGTGCGGGTCTCGCGCGATTCGGCGATCGTGAGCAGCACGCCGATGACGATCACGACGGCGAACGGGATGTTGATGCCGAACGCCCAGCGCCACGAGAAGTCGGTGGTCAGCCAGCCGCCGAGGAGGGGTCCGACGGCGG
>NZ_LMPK01000008.1:41536-48316 GCF_001423825.1 Microbacterium sp. Leaf351 | reverse complement strand
CCCCCTGCAGGAGTCGCGCGGCGATGAGTGCGTCGCCCGACGGGCTGAGGGCGGCGACGAGAGAGGAGAGGGCGAAGATCACGACGCCGATGAGCAGCATCCTCCGGCGACCGAAGCGATCGGCGAGGCTGCCGAACATCAGCAGCAGCGACGCGAACACGAGGGTGTAGGCCTCCTGCACCCACTGCACCTGGGTCGACGTGATGCCGAGCTCGTCGACGATCGAGGGGATCGCCACGTTCACGATCGTGGAGTCGACGATGATGAGCGCGACGGCGAGGCTGATGAAGACGAGTCCGAACCAGCGGCGGCGGGCAAGATCGGCCATTTAGCTCTCTTTTCTAGCGAACTTCAGTCATGCGAAGACTACGCCTGTCGCTGGCCGCCCACACCCGTCCCTAGACTCGGCACATGCCCGCGTTCGTCGATGCACACGGCGTCACCGTCGTCTACGACCACCACCCCGCCGTCACCACCCCGCGCGCCGTCGTGCAGCTGCTGCATGGCGTCGGCGAGCACGCCGGCCGGTACGGCGCCCTCATCGACGCGCTGACCGCCGACGGCTACATCGTCTACGCCGACGATCACCGCGGCCACGGCCGTACCGGACTGCAGCAGTGGGGCGATCACGCCAAACTCGGCCACCTCGGCGCCGGCGGCCACCCCGCTGCGGTCGCCGCCGTGTGGCAGCTCACCGGCATCATCCGGCGCGAGAACCCCGACCTGCCGCTCGTGCTGCTCGGGCACTCGTGGGGCTCGTTCCTCGCGCAGATCCTCGTCAACGAGCACCCCGACGCGTACGACGCGCTCGTGCTCTCCGGGTCGGCGCTGCGCCTGCCGGGCACCCTCAACGCCGGCGACCTCAACGCGCCGTGGAAGGCGTCGACCGCCAACGGCACGGAGTGGCTCTCGAGCGACCCGGCTGTCGGCCAGGCGTTCCTCGACGACCCGCTCACCGTCTCGGTGCCACTGCTGCGCCTGTTCGGTGTGATCGACGCCGCACGGCTGTTCGGGCGTCCGCGCAAGAACCTCGGTCGCGACATCCCGACCCTTCTCCTGGTGGGCAAGGAGGACACCGTCGGCGGACCCCGCAGCGTGCACAAGCTCGCCGACGCCTATCGCAGCCGCTCGGGCTTCACCGACGTGACCACGCTCGTCTACCCCGGCGGTCGTCACGAGATCTTCAACGAGGTCATGCAGCAGGACGTCCGCGGCGACCTGCTCGCCTGGCTCGACCGGCGCTTCGCGGCCCGCGACTGACGCGGGGCACCTGACATCGGCGCCCGGGGCCGATCGCCGAGCCGCGGGCGCGACCGGCGGGCCGCGGCATCCGTCGTCGTTCTAGGCTGAGAGCCGTGCACGGTGAGTACAAGGTCCCGGGGGGCAAGCTGGTCGTCGTCGACCTCGATGTCGAACACGGCCGCATCGCGAACGCCCACGTCGCGGGCGATTTCTTCCTCGAGCCCGATGATGCGCTCGCCTCGATCGACGCCGCGCTGAACGGCCTCCCCGAAGAGACGGATGCCGCGGCCATCGCGCAGGCGGTGCGATCGGCCCTTCCCGAGGGAGCCCAGCTGCTCGGCTTCACGCCCGAGTCGATCGGCACCGTCGTGCGCCGGGCGCTCGTGCGGGCTCCGGGCTGGAAGGACTTCGACTGGGAGGTGGTGCACGACGGACCGGTCTCGCCGCGCATGAACCTCGCCCTCGACGAGGTGCTCACGACCCGCGTCGGCGATGGGCGCCGCGCTCCCACCCTGCGCCTGTGGGAGTGGGACGAGTCGGCCGTCGTGATCGGCTCGTTCCAGTCGCTGCGCAACGAGGTCGATCCGGCGGGCGCCGCGCGTCACGGCTTCGATGTCGTGCGCCGCATCTCGGGCGGCGGCGCGATGCTCATGGGCGCGAACTCGATCGTGACGTACTCGCTCTACGTGCCGGCGACGCTCGTGGCGGGCATGACGTTCGCCGACTCCTACGCGTTCCTCGACGACTGGGTGCTCGTGGCGCTGCGCTCACTCGGCATCGACGCGGTCTACCAGCCCCTCAACGACATCACCGGCCCGCACGGGAAGATCGGCGGCGCCGCGCAGAAGCGGCTCGCGAACGGCGGCGTGCTGCATCACGCGACCCTCAGCTACGACATGGACGGCCAGGTGATGACCGAGGTGCTGCGCATCGGCCGGGAGAAGCTGAGCGACAAGGGCACGGTCTCCGCGGCCAAGCGCGTCGACCCGCTGCGGAGCCAGACGGGGCTGTCGCGCGAGGAGATCATCGACCGCTTCATCGACACCTTCACAAACCTCTACGGCGCCCACGCCGGACATATCACCGAAGAGGAATACGCCGAGGCCGAGGCGCTCGTCGCGTCGAAGTTCGCGACGGACGCATGGCTGCACCGGGTGCCGTGACCGGCGACGTCGTCATCCATCAGGGCGACAACCTCGAGGTCGCACGCTCATTGCCGGCCGGCGCCTTCACCGTCGTCTACCTCGACCCGCCGTTNGAGACGGATGCCGCGACCCGCCGCGGCTTCCACGGTCGCGACTATGAGCGGCTCCGCGGCGACCTGCGCACCTACGACGACAGGTTTGACGACTACTGGGGGTTCCTCGAGCCGCGGCTCGTCGAGGCGTGGCGGCTGCTCGCCGACGACGGCACGCTGTACCTCCACCTCGACTACCGCGAGGTGCACTACGCGAAGGTGCTGCTCGATGCCCTCGTCGGTCGCGACCACTTCCTCAACGAGATCGTCTGGGCCTACGACTACGGCGGCAAGACGCGCCGCCGCTGGCCGCCCAAGCACGACACGATCCTCGTCTACGTGAAGGATCCCGCCCGGTACTGGTTCGACGCCGACGCGGTCGACCGTGAGCCCTACATGGCGCCCGGGCTCGTCACCCCCGAGAAGGCCGCGCGCGGCAAGCTCCCGACGGACGTCTGGTGGCACACGATCGTGCCGACGACCGGGCGGGAGAAGACCGGGTATCCCACGCAGAAGCCCGAGGGGGTGCTGCGGCGGATCGTCGCGGCATCCAGCCGGCCGGGCGACACCGTTCTCGACCTCTTCGCCGGCAGCGGAACGACCGGGGCGGTGGCCGCGGCCCTCGGCCGCCACGCGGTGCTCGTCGACGACAACCCCGAGGCGATCGCGGTGATGAGGGCGCGGATGCCCCGGGCCCGCCTCGCGACCGACGTGCCATGAGCGACGCCCGGCCCTAACCTGGTTCGGTGCGTTTCGGAANGATGGCCTCGCTCGCGCAGCGCGCGGACGAGGGCACCGCCTGGGAGTCCATCTGGGTCTACGACCACTTCCACACCGTTCCGGTGCCGAGCGAGGAGGCCACCCACGAGGCGTGGACGCTGATGTCGGCGTTCGCGGCCTCGACCGGCCGCATCCGTCTCGGCCAGATGTGCACGTGCACCGGCTACCGCAATCCGGCCTACCTCGCCAAGGTCGCCGCGACGGTCGATGTGATCTCGGGCGGGCGTCTCGAGATGGGCATCGGCGCCGGCTGGTACGAGCACGAATGGCGCGCATACGGCTACGGATTCCCGGATGCCCCGCAGCGACTGCGTCAGCTCGGCGAGGGCGTGGAGATCATGACGCGTGCGTGGCGGGACGGCGAGGTCACGTTCTCGGGTCGCGAGTACCAGGTCGACGGCGCGATCGTGCGCCCGCTTCCGCTGCAGCAGGGCGGCATCCCGTTGTGGGTCGCCGGCGGCGGCGAGAAGGTCACGCTGAAGATCGCCGCGAAGCACGCGCAGTACACGAACTTCAGCTCCGATCCCGAGACATTCGTGCGCAAGCGCGACATCCTGCATTCTCACTGCGCAGCGATCGGGCGCGACCCGCGCGAGATCACGCTGAGCGCCAACTTCTCGACCGTCGTCGCGGCGACCGATGCGGAGGTCGCCGACCGACTCGACGCGATCGAGGCGCGGCTCGCGCCCTACCTCGGTGACGCGATCGGCGGCTACATGGCCGAATACCGCTCGGGCGCGGCGCTCGTGGGCACGCCCGCGATGATCGTCGAGCGGCTGCGCGCGCTGCAGGCCGAGGGACTTGCGTACGCGATCCACTACTTCCCCGAGCACGCCTACGACCGCACCGGCGTCGACCTGTTCGAGCGCGAGGTCGTGCCGGCCCTGCGCTGACGCGGCGGCGCCGGGCACGGCATGCCGGCGCCGTGCGGGCGGCGCCCGGCCGGCGCTCAGCCGCGCACGAAGTCGACGATCGCCGTGAGGGCGGCCTCGGTGTCGAGCTGCGGGGCGTGACGGGCGCCGGGCACCTCGACCAGGGTGGCGCCGGGCACGGATGCCGCCACACGCCGCCCGTTCTCGGGAGGCGTGATGCGGTCGTCGGCGCCGTGCACGACGAGCGTGGGCGCCGTGATGCGCGCGAGCTCATCCCACGCGTCGTGCGTCGACGACGCCTGGAAGTGGCCCCGGCGCACCGGGATCGCCGCGTCGCGGCGGGTGAACAGCGAGATCGCTTGTGGATTGTCGGCGATGTAGGCGTCGGAGAAGAAATAGGGCGCGAGCACATCGCCGGTGCCGTTCGCGAGCGCGGAGGTGGCGGCATCCTCTCGGCGCATCCCCCGCGCATCGCCGCCCGTCGTCGACACCAGCACGAGCCGGTCGACGAGCTCCGGGCGATCGATGGCGAGCCACTGCGCGACCCGGCCCCCCATCGAGTGCCCGATCACCGCCGCGGGCGCGATGTCGAGTGCCTCGATCACGGTGGCCGCATCGCGGGCGAGCGACCGCGTCGACCATTCGGCCGCCTCGCCCACCGAGCTCCCGCCGATCCCGCGGTGATCGTAGACAGTGACTCGCCCGACAGCGGTGAGTGCGGGCAGCACCGGATCCCACGACGTCGCGCTCACCCCTTGGCCGGCGATCAGCAGCAGTTCGCGCGTCCCGGCGCCGGTCTGACGCCAGACGAGGTCGGCGCCGTCGGCGGTGGTGACGACACCGGCGCGGTCGCTCACGCGGGCGCGGTCGCCGCGCGGCGGGCGTCCCAGCCCGAGCGCACCATCTCATCGACGGTGTAGCGCATGCGCCAGTCGAGGTCGCGTGCGGCCAGGTCTCCGGTCGCGACGATGCGATCGGGGTCGCCGCTGCGCCGCGGCCCGATCTCGGGGGCGAAGTCGACGCCCGTCACGCGGGCCACGGCGGTCATGATCTCCTTGACCGACAGGCCGTTCTGGGAGCCGAGGTTGTAGGCCGGCTCGACCGGTTCTCCGGCGGCCAGTCGTCGCGCGGCGACGACATGGGCTGAGGCGATGTCCGCGACGTGCACATAGTCGCGCACGTTCGTGCCGTCCGGGGTGTCGTAGTCGTCACCGTTGATGCGGGGCACCTCGCCGGCGATCAGCTTCTCGAAGACGATCGGGAACAGGTTGTGGGGGCTCACGTCGTACACGCTCGGGTCGCCCGATCCGACGACGTTGAAGTAGCGCAGAGAGGTGTGCCGCAGCGGATGCTCCGTCCCGGCCGTCGCGATCCCCTGGTCACGGATCAGCCACTCGCCGATCAGCTTCGACTCGCCGTAGGGCGACGCGGGGCGTTTGGGCAGGTCCTCGGTGACGAGCGGAACGTCGGGGGTGCCGTAGACGGCGGCGCTCGACGAGAACACGAGGTTGGTGACGTTCGTCGTCGCCATCGCGGCGAGCACGACACGCGTGCCGTCGACGTTCTGCTCGTACGTGTGCAGGGGACGCTGCACGGAGACGCCCGCGTACTTGTAGCCGGCGACGTGGATGACCCCCGTCACGTCATGATCCCGCAACGCGCTCTCGACCAGCTCGCGGTCGAGGATCGAGCCCCGCACGAACGCGACGCCGTCGGGCACGAAGGAGGCGACGCCGCTCGACAGGTCGTCGAGCACGACGGGGGTCAGCCCGTCGGTGGCGAGGGCGCGGACGATGTGGGCACCGATGTATCCGGCACCGCCGGTGACAAGCCAGCTCATGCGTCCATCCTGGCAGGCGCGCCCGGTGCTCGCGTCCGCGCCGGTGCTGCGCTCAGACGGATGCCGCGGCTCAGCCGCCGAGCGCGGCCGTGACGACCTCGCGCGCCTGCTCCTGCACCTCGCGCAGGTGCGCCTCTCCGCGCAGCGACTCGGCGTAGAGCTTGTAGACGTCCTCCGTGCCCGACGGGCGCGCTGCGAACCAGGCGTGCTCGGTGACGACCTTCAGCCCGCCGATCGCCGCACCATTGCCGGGCGCGTGCGAGAGCTTCGCCACGATCTCCTCGCCGGCGAGGGTGGTCGCGGTGACCGCGTCGGGGGCGAGCTTCGCGAGCGCCGCCTTCTGGGACGGGGTGGCCGCGGCATCCACGCGTTGGTAGACCGACGACCCGTAGGTCTCCTCGAGCTCGGCGTAGCGCTGCGACGGGGTCTTCCCGGTGACCGCGAGGATCTCGGCGGCGAGCAGGCACAGCAGGATGCCGTCCTTGTCGGTCGTCCAGACGCTGCCGTCCATGCGCAGGAACGATGCGCCCGCCGACTCCTCGCCGCCGAACGCGACCGACCCGTCGAGCAGGCCCGGTACGAACCACTTGAACCCGACCGGCACCTCGTACAGGTCGCGGCCGAGCGCCTCGACCACACGGTCGATGATCATCGACGAGACGAGCGTCTTGCCGACGGCCGCGGCATCCGACCAGCCGGGACGGTGCGAGAACAGGTAGTCGATCGCGACTGCCAGGTAGTGGTTCGGGTTCATGAGACCCGCGTCGGGGGTGACGATGCCGTGGCGGTCGGCATCGGCGTCGTTGCCG
>NZ_LMPK01000008.1:41358-41489 GCF_001423825.1 Microbacterium sp. Leaf351 | reverse complement strand
CATGAACCTCCAGGTGGGGTCGACCTCGGGGTTCACGACGGTGAGGTCGATCCCGTAGTGCTCGGCGATCAGCGCCCAGTAGTCGACCGAGGCCCCGCCCAGCGGGTCGGCGCCGATGCGGACGCCGGCCT
>NZ_LMPK01000008.1:41143-41316 GCF_001423825.1 Microbacterium sp. Leaf351 | reverse complement strand
CTCGCCGAGCGCGTCGCCGTCGATGTCGGAGTAGCGCGTGCGGCGCACGCCCTCGAGCCCGTCGGCGATGAGGGCGTTCGCGCGGTCGGCGATCCATCCGGTCGCGTCGGTGTCGGCGGGACCGCCGTGGGGCGGGTTGTACTTGAAGCCGCCGTCGCGGGGCGGGTTGTGGC
>NZ_LMPK01000008.1:37677-41085 GCF_001423825.1 Microbacterium sp. Leaf351 | reverse complement strand
GAGGATGGCATGGCTGAGTGCCGGGGTCGGCACCCACGAGTCGCGGGAGTCGACGCGCACGTCGACGCCGTTCGCGACCAGCACTTCGATGGCGGTGCGCTCGGCGGGAAGGCTCAGGCCGTGGGTGTCGCGCCCGAGGAAGAGGGGCCCGGCGATGCCCTGCGCGGCGCGGTAGTCGACGATCGCCTGGGTGGTCGCGAGGATGTGGGTCTCGGTGAAGCTCGTCGACAGGCTCGAGCCGCGGTGCCCGCTGGTGCCGAATGCGACCCGCTGCTCCGGCACGGTCGGGTCGGGGATGCGGTCGTAGTAGGCGGAGATCAGTTCATCGACGTCGATCAGATCGGATGCTTCGGCGGGCTGTCCAGCGCGGCTCATGCGCACAGTCTGACACCCGCGCGCATGTTCTGCGCGGCTAGGCTTTGTCCCCGTGACGATCGACGCGCCCGAGGCCGATGCCCCTCGCCGCACCTACAGCTACCTCGGCCCCGCCGGAACCTTCACGGAGGCCGCCCTCGCTCAGGTGCCGGAGGCGCGCGAGCACGTGTGGCGCCCCGTGCGCAATGTGGGCGAGGCGCTTGCCGACGTGGTCGAGGGGCGGTCCGACGCAGCGATGATCGCGATCGAGAACTCGGTCGACGGTGGCGTCTCCACCGCGCAGGATGCCCTCGCGACGACGCCGGGCCTGCGCATCGTGGGCGAATACCTCGTCCCGGTGCGTTTCGTGCTGGTCGGCCGCCCCGGCAGCCGGCTCGAGGACGTGTCGCTGATCGCGGCCCACCCGGTCGCCTACGCGCAGAGCCTGCGCTGGTTGAGCGAGACCCTTCCGGCGCACGCGCACCTTCCCGCGGCGAGCAATGTGGCCAGCGCGCTGGGGCTGCTCGACGGGTCGAGTCCCGCGGACGCGGCCATCGCCCCGCCGGGCATCACCGAGCATCACGAACTCGAGGTGCTCGCCGAGGACATCGGCGACAACCCCAACGCCGTGACCCGGTTCGTGCTGGTCAGCCGCACGGTCGCACCGCCGGCGCCGACGGGTGCCGACAAGACCTCGCTCATCGTCGAGCTCCCCGAGGACCACCCCGGCGCGCTGCTCGAGCTTCTCGAGCAGTTCGCCACCCGTGGCATCAACCTCTCGCTGCTGGCCTCGCGTCCGGTGGGCGACGAGCTGGGCCGCTACCGCTTCGTGATCGACGCCGATGGGCACATCCGTGATGAGCGCATGGCCGACGCGCTCATGGGCCTGCGCCGGTTCAGTCCGAAGGTGATCTTCCTCGGGTCGTACGCCCGAGCGGACCGCGCGATCGTGCACTACCCCGACCGCTACTCCGACGAGGTGTTCGTCGAGGCGCGGGACTGGCTGCGCGGGCTCGTGAGCGGCGAGCCGGAGGACTGACCCGCCCGCCGCGGCGTGAAGAACACGTACACGACCGTGCTCACCGCGACGAGCACGAGCACGTAGCCGGTGAACCCCACGGTCCCGCCGCCCGCCGCGCTCGCGTGATAGATCATGGGCGCCGTGCCGCCGAAGAGCGAGTTGGCGATCGCGTACCCGAACCCGACGCCCAGAGCACGCACCTCGGGTGGGAACGCCTCCGCCTTGGCGACCGTGTTGACCGACAGGTAGCCGGCGAGCGCGACGAAGCCGCCGACGAGCAGCCCGAGCAGAGTCCACGGTGACGACGTCTGCGGCACGAGCCACAGCAGCGGCACCGTCGTCACGAGCGCGCCGACGCCGAAGAAGACGAGCAGCGCCCGCCAGCCGATGCGGTCGCTCAGCGCGCCGCCGATCGGCTGCAGCAGCATGAGCACGACGAGGGCCACGAGAACGGATGCCGCGGCCGCCGTCTCGGCCGCGGCCCCGCCGGTCGCGAAGGCGCTGTCGCGGGCGAGGGTCGGGAGGGTGACGGTATCGGTGTAGAAGACGACGGTGCCGCCCGCCGTCATGAGGATGACCCAGACGAGCGCCCCGGCGTGCTCGCGCAGCAGCACGCGCATCGATCCGCCCTGAGCGCGGGCGGCGTTCTCTGCGCGGCGCGGGATCGCGAGGAGCGAGGCGGCGGCGGCCAGGGCCGCGACCGCGAACACGGCGCGCCAGCCCCACGCCGCGATCGCGGGCCGGTCGACGGTGACGAGGAGGACCAGCAGGGCCGCCTGGGCGAGCACCTGGCCGCCGACGATGGTCGCGCTCTGCAGCGAGGAGAACAGGCCGCGGCGGCCGGCGGGGGCGAGTTCGGCGAGGTAGACGGCGGATGCCGCGTACTCGCCGCCCGCGGCGATGCCCTGAACGAGGCTCGCGACGAGCAGCACGACCGCGGCTCCCGCGCCGATCGCGGCGTGCGTCGGGCTCAGGGCGAGGACGAGCGTGCACACGGCCATGAGCAGCACGCTGGCGCGCAGCGCCCGGGCTCGGCCGCGGCGGTCGGCGAGGCGCCCGAACAGCCACGAGCCGAGCGGGCGTGCGGCGAATGCGAGGGCGAACGCGCCGTAGACGAACACGAGGGCGTGCGCGTCGTCGGCGGCGAAGAACTCGTGACGGAAGTAGGGCGCGAACGTCGCGTAGGCGTACAGATTCAGCCACTGGGCGAGGTTCGGCAGCGATGCCCGCACGACGGCCCCGCCGAATCCCCTCCCGCGCTCGCCGCCCACGGCATCACCCTAGAGGGCGAGGGAGCTGCTCACGCGGCGAGCGGCGCGAGCAGCTCGAGGGTGCGGGCACGGCCGGGTGCGGCATCCATCGGCTCGTCGTCGTGGGCGCCCGCGACGGGCGAGATCATGACCTCGTCGAGCCCGTGTCGCGCCGCGAAATCGGAGAGGCGGCGGCGCACGTCGTCGCCGTCGCCGATGAACCAGGTCGATTCCGCCCACGCCCGGAAAGGCGCCGACAGGCCGTCCTCGGCCTCGGCGGCGGCCGCCTGCTCGACCGTCTCGAGGGCGATGAGAGGGCGGCCCGAGCGCAGCCGCGCCATCATGCGGATCTGCGGCAGCGCGCGTGCCGCTGCCTCGTCCGCGGTGTCGGCCGCGACGATGTTGGCGGTGAGGAAGGTCACGGGTGCCGGGTGCTGCTCGCTCGGTTGGTACTGCTCGCGGTACAGCGACAGGGCGCGCTCGAGGCCGTCGCCCGAGAAGTGGTTGGCGAACACGTACGGCAGGCCCATCGAGGCGGCGAGCTGCGCCGAGTAGTCGCTCGACCCGAGCAGCCACACCTGCGGTTGCGACGTCGCGGCCGGGGTGGCGGTCACACCGTACGTGCCACCAGAGGTGAACTGCACGGTCGCGCCCTGCGGGCTCGTGATCGAGAGGATGTCGCGGATGTGGTCGGGGAAGCGCTCCACGTCGCTCGTCGTGCCCGAGCGGTGCAGCAGCTGGGTGATGACCGGGTCGCTGCCGGGCGCGCGCCCGATTCCGAGG
>NZ_LMPK01000008.1:36907-37646 GCF_001423825.1 Microbacterium sp. Leaf351 | reverse complement strand
GGTTGGGAAGCATGACGCCGCCCGAACCCACCCGGATGCGCGACGTGCGGGCCGCGGCCGCGGCGATCAGCACGGGCGGCGTCGTCGAGGCGACGGCCGGCATGTTGTGGTGCTCGGCGAACCAGTAGCGCGTGTAGCCGAGCTCGTCGGCGCGGTGGGCGAGCGAGAGGGATGCCGCGACCGCCGCGGCGCTCGTCTGGTGGGTGCGCACGGGCACGAGGTCGAGGACGGAAAGGGCGGTGCTCATCGTGTGCTGCAACGGGGAGGCCGCGGCATCCATTCCCCGGCCGCCCGTGCCGTCAGGCGCGGGAGCGCTTCACCTCGTCGTAGGCCGCCAGGGCGGCGCGCCGCGTGTCGCCGAGGTCGACGAGCGGCGGCACGTCGGCCCAATCGGGCGCCCAGCGGTCGATGTAGCGGTGCTGCGGGTCGAACTTCTGCGCCTGGGTCTCGGGGTTGAAGATGCGGAAGTAGGGTGCCGCGTCGGCACCGGAGCCCGCGACCCACTGCCAGTTGAACGGGTTCGCCGCCTCGTCGGCGTCGACGAGTGTGTCCCAGAACCACTCCTCGCCGCGCCGCCAGTCGATGAGCAGGTTCTTGATGAGGAATGATGCCGCAACCATCCGCACCCGGTTGTGCATGACCCCGGTGTGCCACAGCTCCCGCATGCCGGCATCGACCAGGGCGATGCCGGTGCGGCCGTGCTGCCAGGCGTGCAGCGCCGCCGGATGCGGCCGCGGCC
>NZ_LMPK01000008.1:35973-36888 GCF_001423825.1 Microbacterium sp. Leaf351 | reverse complement strand
GTGCCAGGCGAACTCGCGCCAGCCGATCTCCGAGAGGAACCGCCCGGTGTCCTTCCCGGATGCCGCGGCCGCATGCCACACCTGGTGCGGGCTCAGCTCACCCCACCGCAGCCGCGGCGACAGCCCCGAGGTGACGCCGGCGGCCGGCTCGTCGCGCGCACGGTCGTAGTCGTCCACGTCGTCGGCGAGGAACTGCGCAAGGCGCCGGCGCGCGGCGATCTCGCCCGGCTCCCACGTCTCGCGCAGCCCGCCCGCCCAGTCGGGGTTCGTCGGCAGCAGCGCCCAGTCGTCGAGCGCGTCGCTTCGGGGGAGCGTCTGCGGCGCGACGAGCTCGCGGGGCTCGGGCAGCGGCGCGCGCGGCGCCGGCAGGTTCAGGCAGGCGCGCCAGAACGGCGTGAAGACGGCGTAGTGCCCGCCCGACCCGGTGCGCACCGTCCACGGCTCGAACAGCAGCGATGCGGCGAACGAGGCGACCTCGACCCCGTCGTCCCGCAGCCGTGCCTTCAGGGCGGTGTCCATCTCGCGCGCAGGTCCGCCGTAGCGGCGGTTCCAGAAGACGGCGGATGCCGCGGCATCCTGCACGACCTGCGGCACCACCTCGCGAGCGCGGCCCCGGCGCAGTACGAGGGCGCCGCCGCGCTCGCGCAGGCGCTCTCCGAGGTCGGCGAGCGAGTGGTGCAGCCACCAGCGGGCCGCGCCGCCGAGGGGCCGCACCTCCTCCGATGTGTCGAGCACGTAGAGGCCGATCACCGGTTCTCCGCGGTCGACGGCCGCGCGCAGGGCGGGGTTGTCGGCGAGGCGCAGGTCGTCGCGGAACCAGACGATCGAGGTCATGCCATGACCGTACGGCCGAGATGCGGCCGCTGCCGAGGGTTGACACCGACAGTGGATGCCGCCTCCCGCCGCTCGCTCACG
>NZ_LMPK01000008.1:34047-35958 GCF_001423825.1 Microbacterium sp. Leaf351 | reverse complement strand
GATGGTCGCCAGGCGGAGCGCGATCGGGTCGAGTCCGTCGACGGAGACGTAGACCGTGCTGCCGAGTCGGAACACCTCGGTGCCGGTGCGATCGAGAGCGGTGACCGACACCGTCGCTCCCGGCGGCACGTCGACGGCGAAGAAGAGGCTGTCGGTTGTGGCGCCGTGGACCCACAGCCCGCCGCGGAACTGCGGTGTGGCGGGAACGGTCGGTGTCGACCCGTCGACTCCTGACGGCACCGTGGGAGTGGGAGTGGGAGTGGGAGTGGGAGTGGGAGTGGGAGTGGGAGTCGGGGTCGGAGTGGCGGTCGGGGTCGATGTCGGCGTCGGCGTCGGCGTTGGGGTCGGGGTCGGGGTCGATGTCGGCGTCGGCGTCGGCGTTGGGGTCGGCGTCGGTGTCGGGCTCGCCGTCTGCGCCGGCATCGGTGTCGGGCCCGCGTCTCGGATCGGGCTCGCCGAGGGCTCCGCCTCCGGTTCGGGCGACGGGTCAGCCGCGCGCGAAGGGGTGGTCTGGCCGCGGTCCGCCGGGCTCGGCGACGGTATGGCGGGGGTGGGGTCGGGCTCGGCGGTGGGCATCGAGGGGGAGGCGGACGGCCCGTCGTCGGTCATCGGCACGGCTGCGGCGGCGGGCGGAGCGGGAGGCGGTGACACCGACGTCGCGAACATCGTGGCCGCCACAGCGGCCGCCGCGACGGCACCGACGAGGGCGACCGATCCGCCGACGATCGCCGAGGTCGCGATGGTCGCGGATCCCGCCGACACCCCGCTCGCCGTGGCACCTGCGCTCGACGCGGTGGCCGCGGCGCCACCGGCCGCCGGAGCTCCCGAGAGTGCGGCGAACGCCGCTGCACCTGCGCCGAACACGATCGGCAGCAGCACGAGTGCGAGATGCCGGGACAGGTCTCTCGCCTCGGCGGCCAGGGCGCGGCACGCGTCGCACTCGGCGAGGTGACGAGACATCCGCTCGTTCTGCGTCGTCGTGGCCGACCGTCGCACCCGTGCCGCGAGGTGCTCCCTCGTCCACGTGCACTCGGGGCCTGTCGCGCTCGGCAGGTTCTCGGTGATCCACGCTCGCTTCAGACCCTCACGGGCGCGACGACTCAGATTCGCCACCGCCGTCGGGCGCAGGCCCAGCAGCGGCGCCGCGTCGCGCGGCCCGCGTCCCTCGACGGCCGTGAGCCACAGCACCTCCTGCCAGGTGATCGGGAGGCTCCGGAACGCCCGCACGATCGCGTCGCGATCCGACAGGGCGACGGCCTGGTCCTCGGGGGAGTCGACGCTCGGGGCAAGGGCGTCGAGCCCGCGCGGGTCGCTCGTGGGCTCGAGGCCGGCTCGTTCGAGATGACGCCAGGCGAGCCGGCGCACGGTCGTGAACAGGTAGGGACGGAATGCCTCGGTCGGCCCGTTCCCCCGCTGCACCGCCTCCTGCACGCGGGCGAATGCTTCCTGCGCGAGATCCTCCGCGTCGGCCTCCGTCACGCCCTGCGCTCGCGCGGCGCTGATCGCCGCGGGGTGATGGCGGCTCCAGAGCTGCCCCCATGCCGCGGCATCGCCGTCCCTCGCCTGCAGGAGCAGTGCGGCGTCACTCCGGCGCGCGTCGTCGACCATGTCCTCCCCCGTCCGTCTCCCGCGGGCGCATGACGCCCACCCCTGTCAGACAGGAGTCGGGGCGGGCGCGATCATGTCGCGACACGCACGGTTCGGGCGGTGCGCGTCGGCGAGCGGGAGATGTCCTCCGTGCCACCCTACGGAATCCCGATGACGCCGGGGCCGGTCGCGACATGGAATGCCGTCATCCGGATCTTGACCGGTATGAGCACGTCGTCCCTCGATGCCGCGATCACCGCCGTCCCCTGCGACATCCACCCGTCCTCCCTCGTCACGGCGATTCCGGTATGGAAGTTCCCGGGC
>NZ_LMPK01000008.1:31943-34023 GCF_001423825.1 Microbacterium sp. Leaf351 | reverse complement strand
CCGACGGCGTCGTCACCTGCATCGTGCCGCGCACGCTCATGGCGCAGACGGCGACGTCTCCGGCCGCCTACGTGCAGATGTTCGTCGACATGCACCGCGAGGGCACGCTGCGATGGGATGCCGCGGCGCGGTCGCACGTGTGGAGTCGCGACGCCGTCACCAGCGGCTGACGTCGTGCCCCGGAGGCACGGTCACGAGCAATGCCCCCTCGGCGACGCGGCAGTCGATCCCGATCGCGATGCCGAAGTGGTCGCCATCGAGCTGCACGGCCTGCGGAGTCTCGGTGCGCGTGTCGATCCCGTGCGCCGAGAGGTAGCGCACGGCCCGATCGCGGCGGCGCTCGAGCACGAGCCGGCCGGCCTTGAAGCGGCGCAGCACCGAGTTGTCCCACCAGACCCGTCGCCACACGGCCGCCCAGCCCCAGAACCCACGGGGCTGGATGAGCACGACATCCAGCGCGCCGTCGGCGATCGACGCGTCCGGGATCAGGGCGATGCCAGCGGGCAGTGACCCGCAGTTGGCGAACAGGACGCTGTAGGTGCGGGAGCTGGCGAGCTTGTCGTCGTCGAGCTGGTAGACGATGCGGAACGGCGCGGCCTTCGGCAGCGAGCGCGCGGCGCCGTCGACGTAGGCCACCCATCCGACGGCCTTCTTCATGCGCGGGCGCGTGTTCGCGATCATCGCGGCGTCGAGGCCCATGCCGGCCATGACCACGAAGGACGCCTCCTCGACGGTGTGGTCGAGGCGGGTCATCCGCGCCAGGCCGATGTCGATCGGATGGATCTCGCCGTCGAAGGCCGAGGAGATGACCCGTTCGGGGTCGTCGAGGGTCAGGCGCAGGTTGCGGGCGAGCAGGTTCCCGGTTCCGCTCGGGACGATCGTCACGGGGATCCCGGTGTAGGCCATCGCCTCCGCGACCGCTCTCACGGTGCCGTCACCGCCGGCCACCAGCACGACCGACGCTCCCGCCGCGACCGCGGCACGAGCCTGGCCGGAACCGGCATCGCCGACGGTCGTCTCGAAGAAGAGAGGCGACTCCCAGCCGGCCCGTCCCGAGTAGTGCACGACCTGCGTGCGCAACCGGTCGCGATCCACCTTCACCGGGTTGTAGATGAGAGCCGCGCGCCGCACCGTGGGCACCGGGTCGGTCATGATCCACACCCTAGCGCCGCATCCCGACTCGGGGATGCGCGGGGCGGCCTCGCACCGCTACGCTCGCGCCGTGACCTTCTTCGGGGAGAATGGGGACCCCTGGAACACGCCGCCCCGACGCGACCCGTCGCCCTTCGACGGCGTGCATCGCCGGCGGGCGACGCGGCGCCTGCTTCTGCTCAGCCCTGTCGCCGTGGTAGCGCTCGTCATCGGAATCTGGTTCGCACCGCAGCTCGTGGCGTGGTGGGGAACCGGCGACAAGCCGTCGGCACAAGCTGTGGCGCTCGCCGAGCGCATGTACCTCACGGGGGCGGGTACCGACTTGTTCCTCTCGACGCTGCCGAGCCTCACCGACCTCGCGACAGTGAACACCGAGTGCGCCGGCGCGGGGTCGGCGGATACGATGGCTACAGGGTGCTTCGTATCGGGTCCGGCGCACCGGCTCGATCGCATCTATCTCTACCAACCACAGGATCCGCGGGCGGAGGCGACGGTCGTGACGGCGGCGGCTCACGAGATGCTCCACGCTGCCTACTCCCGCATGACGTCTGCCGAGCAGTCGTCGCTGGATTCGGCGATGGCTGCCGAACTCGCCAAGGTTCCCGCCGACGACCCCGTGCGCGATCAGATCGCTGCGTCGGTCGGCGACGATCAGACGGCACTCGGAACAGAGACGTTCGCCTACCTGGGAACGGAGATCTCGCTGCCCGGCGGCTTCTCGGCCGGCGTCGAGCAGGTCTATTCACGCTTCATCGCGGATCGGACGTCACTCGTGGGTGTCTTCCGGGCGTTCGATGATGAGACGAATCGTCTCATCGACGCACTCAGGACCGCACATCAGCACGTCGCCGAGCTCGATGCCGCCGCCGTACAGGCGCAGGCGGACTTCACACACGCCTCCGACAGATACACGCAGGAGAGCACGCGA
>NZ_LMPK01000008.1:31765-31907 GCF_001423825.1 Microbacterium sp. Leaf351 | reverse complement strand
CCCGGACGGTCGCTGGTACCACGGGCCGTGGCGCGGGTACTTCGACTGGGCCACGAAAGACCTCGCCGAGCAGAGGCAGGTGCTCGATGGGTACCCGGCGAAGATCGCGACGGCCCGCCAGGCGGCAGCGGACGCGAGCGCC
>NZ_LMPK01000008.1:28626-31689 GCF_001423825.1 Microbacterium sp. Leaf351 | reverse complement strand
GATCGATCTGGCGCTTCTGCGTGACAACCCCGAGCTGGTCAAGCGTTCCCAGACGGCTCGCGGTGAGTCGCCCGACACCGTCGACCGCGCCCTCGCGGCGGACCGCGCCCGGCGCGCGGCGCTCACGACGTTCGAGGAGCTGCGCGCGGCGCAGAACGCGCACGGCAAGAAGGTCGCCCAGGCTCCGAAGGAGGAGAAGGCGGCGCTCGTCGCCGAGGCGAAGACGCTCAGCGAACAGGTCAAGCAGGCGCAGGCCGCGGTCGGGGAGGCCGAGGCGTCCGCCGACGAGGCTCTCGCGGTCATCGAGAACATCGTGGTCGACGGGGTGCCGTCCGGCGGCGAGGACGACTTCGTCACCCTGCGCACGCACGGTGGCGAACCGACATTCGATTTCGAACCGCTCGACCACCTGGCGATCGGTGAGAAGCTGGGCGCGATCGACATGGAGCGGGGCGCCAAGGTCTCCGGGGCCCGGTTCTACTTCCTCACCGGCATCGGGGCGCGTCTCGAGATCGCGATCATGTCGCTCGCGCTCGACCGTGCGCTGCAGGCCGGATTCACCCCGATCATCCCGCCGACGCTCGTGCGACCCGAGGTGATGCACGGCACCGGGTTCCTCGGCAAGCACTCCGCCGAGGTCTACCACCTCGACGAGCAGGACCTCTATCTCGTCGGCACGAGCGAGGTGCCGCTCGCCGGTTACCACATGGGCGAGATCATCGACCTCGACCGTGGGCCGAAGCGCTACGCCGGCTGGTCGACCTGCTACCGCAGCGAGGCGGGCTCGTACGGCAAGGACACCCGCGGCATCATCCGCGTGCACCAGTTCAACAAGCTCGAGATGTTCGTCTATACGACTCCCGAGGCCGCCGAGGAGGAGCATCTGCGCCTCGTGGCCCTGCAGGAGGGGATGCTACAGGACCTCGGCCTCTCCTACCGGGTCATCGACGTCGCCGCGGGCGACCTCGGCTCGAGTGCCGCACGCAAGTACGACGTCGAGGCGTGGGTGCCCACGCAGGGCTCGTACCGCGAGCTGACGAGCACGTCGAACTGCACGACGTACCAGGCGCGTCGCCTCGACATCCGGTACCGTCCGGCGGTCGAGTCGGGCGCGCCGGCGAAGGCGCAGCACGTGGCCACCCTCAACGGCACGCTCGCGACCACCCGCTGGATCGTCGCCCTGCTCGAGACCCACCAGCGCGCGGACGGCTCGGTCACGGTGCCCGAGGTGCTGCGCCCCTACCTCGGCGGGCTCGAGGTCATGGAGCCGGTCGCGTGACCGATGCCACCCCCGGCGCCCCCGTGTCGGAGGGGGCCCTCGTGGTGCTCGACATCGACGGCACGGTGCTGCTCGAGGACGAGTCGCTGAGTCCCGGCGTCGTCGACGCGGTCGCCGACGCCCAGGCGCGCGGCCACCGGGTGATGCTCGCGACGGGCCGCAGTTGGGAGGGCACGATCGGCATCGTGCGTGCCCTGCGGATCCTTCCCGAGTACGTGGTGTGCTCGAACGGGGCGATGATCATGAAGCGCCTCGGCGACCGTCGCGACTACGAGCGCTTCCACGCGGAGACCTTCGACGCGACCGAGGTGCTCACGCTTCTGAAGGCGCACCTGCCCGACGCGCACTACCTTGTCGAACTCGCCGATGGACGTCGCCTGTTCACCGACTACCTCGACGACTGGCAGCTCGAGCGGGCGTTGCGTGTCGGCTTCGACGAGCTCGCCGCCGAGCCGGTCACCCGCGTGGTCGTCGTCTCTCCCGAGCAGACCGAGCACGACTTCATCGACCTCGTCGCCCGCATCGGCTTGAACCAGGTGTCGTACGCCGTCGGCTGGACGGCCTGGCTCGACATCGCCCCGAAGGGGGTCGACAAGTCGACCGCGCTCGAGAAGGTGCGCGCCTGGCTGGATGTCGCCTCCGACCGGGTGCTCGTGATGGGCGACGGCCGCAACGACATCGGCATGTTCACCTGGGCCCTCGCCGGCGGTGGCCGCGCGGTGGCGATGGGCCAAGGCCCCGACGAGGTGCGGGAGGCGGCCGGCGAGGTGACCGCATCGGTCGCCGACGGCGGGGTCGCGCAGGTGCTGCGCGCGCTGTGAGCCGCGGCATCCGTTCGACTCATCGCCGACACGCACCTTTCGTTCAGGCGCCGCTCAGCGCTCCGTTGCGAGAATTGCCGCCGAGCCTCGTCGACTAGACTCGTCGCCGGTTCGACTCGACCGCTTCGGCGGACGTGTCGGGAGGGTTGTCCGAGCGGCCGATGGAGCTGGTCTTGAAAACCAGTGGGCAGAGATGTCCCGTGGGTTCGAATCCCACACCCTCCGCAGATCCCGACGGCTGCCCGAACGGCCCGAGGAGCGAGGGACCGGCCGCCGGCCGACCCTGACCCCGAGAGGACCTGAGTGACACCGTCGACTCCCCAGCCGCGCCGCCGCACAGTGGCCCGGCACGGGCAGCTGCGCTCGCCGCGGCCCGTCTCTCAGCTGTTCAAGATCCTCGCGGTCGCGGTCGCCTCGGTGCTGGTCGCTGTGGTGGGCGTCGTCGGCTTCACGGTGTACAGCTTCACGACCGACTACGTCAGCAACGCGGTCGCCCTCCCGGGCGAAGACAGCGTGCCGCCGGACATCGGTGCGATCCAGGGCGGCTACAACCTGCTGATCGTCGGAACCGACGAGTGCCTCCCCGACTTCGCCGCGATGTTCCCCGGCCGATGCAGCGGCGCCGATGACGGATCGATCAACAACGACGTCGACATCGTCGTGCACATCTCCGACAACCCGCGTCGGGTCACGGTCATCTCCTTCCCGCGCGACCTGATGCTTCCGATCCCCTCGTGCACCCGTGACGACGGCACGAAGACCTCCGCGATGAGCAAGCAGCCGCTCAACTCCACCTACTCGGTGGCGGGCCTCGGCTGCGTGGCGCAGACAATCACCTCTCTCACCGGCATGCAGATCCAGGGTGCGGCGAAGATCACGTGGGGTGGTGTCATCCAGATCACCGATGCCATCGGCGGGGTCGACGTCTGTGTGTCGGGCCGGATCTACGACCCGACGAACACG
>NZ_LMPK01000008.1:28407-28595 GCF_001423825.1 Microbacterium sp. Leaf351 | reverse complement strand
CCCGCCACGGCGTGGGCGACGGCAGCGACCTCGGCCGCATCTCGAACCAGCAGCAATACATGTCCCGCCTCGCCCAGAAGCTCATCAGCGCGGGCACGCTGTCCGACCCGACGACGCTCCTGCGTCTCGCCTCGATCGCCGTGAAGAACATCACCCCGAGCAAGTCGCTCACGAATCCCATCACGTTG
>NZ_LMPK01000008.1:21716-28391 GCF_001423825.1 Microbacterium sp. Leaf351 | reverse complement strand
CCCTCACCGACCCCTCGAACCCCAACAAGGTCGTGCCGAACACGTCGGCGGCGAGTGCGCTGTTCACAGCGCTCGAGAACAACGAGGCACTGCAGCTGACGGGCAAGGTCGGCCAGAACGGCGGTGTCGTCGAGGTCACACCGTCGGCCACTCCGACGCCGGCGTCGACGCCGTCGACCACGAGCACGCCGTCGACCTCGACGACGCCGAACCCGACCGCGACCCTTCCGTCGTCGATCTCGGGTCAGACGGCGGCGCAGGAGACCTGCTCGGACGGAAACCTCAAGAAGTGACGGATGCCGCGGCCCCGCGCGATGCGGAGGCCGCGGCATCCACCGCTCCATGACGCGCCCCGCCCGGGTGCCGAACGGGTTTCGGACACACGCGCTCCACCGGTTATGCTTGCCGGGTGCGTGCGCGGTTCTGCCGCCGCACGCCTGGAGACGTCGCATAGTCAGGCCTAGTGCACCACCCTGCTAAGGTGGAGTCCTCGCAAGGGGACCGAGGGTTCAAATCCCTCCGTCTCCGCCAGTATTTTCAAGGGATTCCGGCGGATCCGTTGACACTAACTCGAAATGTGTTGACACGAGCCCTAGTCTGGCGGGCATGGCGAGCGTTCGGAAGCGGGTCCAGAAGACGGGTGCGGCGTCGTTCGCTGTGCTGTGGCGTGACCCGGAGTCTGGGCGCCAGACGAGCATGACGTTCCCCACTGAGGGTGAGGCGGAGATGCTGCGCCGGTTGCTGGACGCCAACGACCAGAGGTTCGCCTTGGCCGAACAGATGCTCACCGCCGCGGCGAGTCGCAAGCCGACCGTCAGCGAGATGCTCGAGCGGCACCTGTCGCTGCTCACCCGGGCGAACGAGGGCACGATTGCCGGCTACCGCTCGATGATCGCGACGCACTTCACCGAGCAGCTCGGTGGGTTGCGCGTCGACGTGGTCACCGACGAGCACATAGCGGCATGGATCCAGCGGCAGCGGCGCGACGGGGCGACGCGGAAGTCGATCGCGAATCGTATGGGCCTGCTCTCGAGCGCGTTCAAGACCGCGGTAAGGAGGGGGTGGCGAGGCGACAATCCCTGCGAGCTCGTGGAACTGCCGAACGAGGATCGAGCCGGACGGCGCGCCACCTTCCTCACGAAGGCTGAGTTCGACACGCTCCTTGAGCACATCCCCCAGCGACACCAGATGCTCACGCGAGTTCTCGTCGGCACCGGAATGCGCTTCAGTGAGGCGACAGCGCTGACCTGGGATGATCTGCACCTCGACGCTGACGTTCCCTACATCCAGGTCGACAAGGCGTGGAAGGGTGACGCGCACCGGAAGTTCTTCATCGGCTCGACGAAGAACACGCCGAGCGACCGAGATGTGTCGATCACGCCGGGACTCGCCGCGGATCTCGTTGCCGCCAATCGCCAGCACGATCTGGTGTTCCCGAACACGCTGGGGTCGCAGCTCACCAACACCACCTTCCACAACCACGGCTGGCAGGACGCCGTCGACGCCTCGAAGCTGCGGAAGGAGCCGCGGCCGCACGACCTACGGCACACCCACGCGTCGTGGCTGCTGCAGGAGGGCGTGCCGATCTTCGTCGTTTCCCGCCGGCTTGGGCACGAGTCCGTGCAGACGACCACCCAGATCTACGGTCACCTGATGCCGGAAGCGCTTAAGGATGCCGCTGATGCGATGGCTCGGATCGATGCCCGCTAGCGTCGCTCTCCCTTGCCGCGATCTCGTCGCGTGCGTCGAGCAGCGCGCGCGCCGCCAAGTCGATGGTGGGTTCCTTGAGCGCCTCCTGCTCGGCCGTCAGATCTTCGATCGGAATCATGGTGCGACCATGCCACTCAAGGAGAAGGACACATGAATATCAGGAGCATCATCGCCTCTGCGGTCGGAGTTGTCGCCGTCGTTGCCGTCGCCGGGGGAGCGTACGCGTTGATCACGAACCTGCCGCGACTTGAAGAGCAAGTAGCTACGACGGTTTCGATCGTCGATACGACGACGCCCTCGCCAACTCCGTCGCCGACGCCTTCTCTCACATCGACGCCCGTCGAGCAGGTGTCCACGCCGACTCCCTCTCCCTCCGTGACGCAAGCACCTCCGACCACGCAGAAGAAGCAGAACCCAGCACCCGCGACGAAAGCACCAATACGGTGCCCGGCCGGGTCCTCGGCGAATAGCAACGACGGCGTCAACGACACGTCGTGCTACCCGGTGATCTGCTTCTCGATCGCTGTCCCGGACCCCGCGCATCCGGAATGTGACAAGCCGTTCAAGCCCTGACGATAGGCTCTCGCCATACACGATCGGGGGACACCATGACGGACAGCGAAGCACCAACAGGACCGACGGAGGGCCGCGGTGCGACCGCTGTCCCCCGGTATGAGCAGGACATCAGTGGCAACGCGTTCGCAGGAATCCTGGCAGGCGTGTACGCCGTGTTCGCGATCATCGCCGCGATCGTGCTTCTGAGCAATGCGAACACCACCGAATACGGTGGAGACGCGTACACGGGAATCCAGAACGCGATCGTATGGGCCGTGCGCGGGATCGCGTTCCTGCTGATCGGTTCGGGTGTTCTTGGTGTTCTTCTGGTCCTGCGCGGCCGTCCGATCTGAGATTCGACCGCGGCTAGGAGCGGGTGCCACTCGGACATGCGGTCATCCTGCGGGATGCCGCCGACAACGCCGGAAACCCCCGACTCCCACCCTGGGAAGGGTAGAAGCCGGGGGCTTATATGTGCGCCGGAGAAGCTATGCGCTTATCTGCGTCAGGTGCCTCGGATCGAGCCGCGGACGGTGCCGGTGGTAACCTGCACGTAGACCCCGCTGGGGCAGAACACGGGCTTCGAGAGGTCGCCTTTCGCGACACCGCCCGCGACGATCGGCTCGTCGATGATGACCGGCCCGGACGCGCTGCCGTCACGGATCACGACGCGCGCGGCCGCGGGGGTGCCGGCGTTCTCGGTGAACGTGTACGAGCTGATGTAGCGCATCTTCGTGGTCAGGTCCGCGGACCCGACGATCGCCTGGTAGCCCATTTCATCCCTCCGATGACTGGTAGATCACGACCGGCGCGGGGTCGACCGGTGGGGTGCCGGTGTCGACGATGACCACGTCGACCGGGTCGGTGTCGTCCGGGGGTGTCGCGTAGTCGAGGTTCACGGGCACGTCCCACGGGATCGGGAGGTGCGCGGGATCCATCCAGTCGTCGCCGACGGACACGAGCCCGCACGAGCAGATGCCGTTCGCGCCGGCGTGGTGGACGTGTGCGGCCATGTCAGTCCTCCGTGATCGCTGAGACGGTGACGGTGAACGCGGGTGACGCGCCGCCGGTGAACTTCGGGAGCAGCACCAGCGCCCAGGTCGGGAACCCGAGGATGCGGCGCTTCCACTGCTTCGGGTTAGTGAACAGCTTCCCCGACCCGTTCGAGTCGCCGGTGATGCCCGGGAACCGGAGCGTCGCGGACGATCCGGAGGTGCCGTCCGCGCCGGCCGATCCGACGGCGTCGATGATGTTCGACGCGCCGTGCGCGATGCCGGTTCCGGAGATCCGCTGCCCGACGACGAACGGGTGTGGCAGGGTGCCGCCCGATCCGATCGAGATCGCGAGGCTCCCCGACGCGGTCACGACCTTGTCGATGTTCAGCTTCGTGGTCGTCTGGTCGGCGAGCATCGTGTCCCAGTCGCCCTCGGGAAGCGCGAACGGGTGCGTGTCCGCGTCGAGCCGCGTCCACATCCCGCCGGGGTACGCGTTCGTGATCGCACCGTCCGAGGTGGGTTGGAGGACCTCGAAGTACGCGGTCAGGGCCGCGGCGGTCGGCGCTCCGGTGCAGTCGGTGACCGAGAGGAACACGTCCGTCGGTTTGCTCGTCAGCATCCGTCGCAGCCGTACCGGCGCGGAGATCGCGCGACCGTTCGCGAGCAGGTTGAACGTGCTCATGCTGCCAACATCTCCATCCGCGGTCGGGAGAACCACAGGTCCGCTTGGACCTGCCCGGTGTTGTTGCGCCCGTACAGTTCGACGCACGCGTTCGCGCCGCCGTAGAACGACGCGACACCGCCCTGGTTCAACGGGTGCGCCCAGCCCTTCCCGAGGTTGTAGAGGCTGAGGTCGGAGTAGGGGTCCGCGAGGGCCTGGTTGAGGAACCCGTACCCCTTGCCTTGGACCTGCAGCCCGACGACCCGCTGGTCGACGATCGACTGCATGATCTTGATCTTCCAGACGCCGGTCTTGTCCTCGTTGTAACCGTACGGGTACGTGATCGGTGCGCCGTACATGTCGACGAGATCGACGAGAACGATCACGGACCCGATGACGAGCGCGGCCCCGTTGAGAGTCGCGGTCGCGGGGGCGGACAGGGTGATCGTGTTGTTCGTGCGGGTCAGGATCGTGGTCCCTGCCGGGATGCCGGAGCCGGTGACCGTCGCGCCGACCTTCCCGATGTCCCCCGACGAGTAGCCGCCGACGACCGCGGAGCCCGACGTGAGGTTGCCGGTGACGTTGCCGCCGTTGTCGCCGTGGCGGGTCTGGAACTTCTGCACCAGCGCGCTGCTGTTCGACTCGTCGATGACGAGGTAGCGGACCGCGGGCAGCGCCCGGTTGTCGATCTGCCCGCCCTGGTAGAGCCCGTACCCGTTGTCGATGCCGATGTCCACGCATCGGGGGCTCGCCCACCGGTTCTGCGTGTTCCAGTACGAGCCGAGCGCGACCTCCATCTCGAGCGTCATGAACTCGTACAGGTTCCCCGTCGCCGGGTTGAACGGCAGCGACGCACGCTTCACGGCCATCGCGTAGCCGTCCGCGTTGTACGACGCGCCGCCGTCCTCGATGCCGAGGTGAAGCGATGACGCCCCGTTCCCCGGCATCGTGGACGGGACGAGCACGCCCTGCGCCGCGGTGCCGTTGATCAGCCCCCGCCACCCGCGGGGACCGGTCGAGAAGTCGGTGTCGTCGAACACGACCACCGGGTCCGGTCGCTGCACGAAACGGGCACTCCCGCTCGTCAGCGTCGAGTCCTTCGCGATCCCAGCCATCAGAGCTCCACCCCGTTCATGAACAGACGAACATCCGGGTCCGCGGGGTCACCGGTGATCGTCGCGGTCACCCCGTTCGCGACACCGACGAACGCCTCGCCCAACTCCGTGGACGCGGCGAGGGCAGTGCGGCCCTCGGGCGTGTCCTGGAACGCGCCGTCGGCGGTGACCGAGGCGTCGTAGATGCCCTGCTCGAAGTGATCGAGCGCGGCCGCGTCGAGCGATGTCGATATGTACGGGCGCTGTCGCCACCCGCCCGGCCGCACCTTGATGTAGACCATCAGTCGCCCGTGGTCGGTGCGGGAACGTCGACCGGCGCGACCTGGTTCACGACCAGGGAGGCGACGTCGCTCGGGGACATCTGGGCGGTCGGGAGCGCGTAGGTGATCGGCAATGTGGCGCCCGTGGTGCTCGTCGCAGGCGTTGACGTCGTGCTCGATGTGTTCGCACGGGCGAGGGTCGCGACCTGGGGCGTCAGCGCGGCGTACGCGCCCGCCACGGCCCCCAGGATGGCCGCGGCCACGCTCACCAGGAGCGGCCACCCCAGGGCGGCCACAGCGGCGAACGAGGCCGTACCGGCGATGATCCCGGCGACGATCGCCTGCAGGGCGAGGCCGATGAGGATCCACGCGCTGTACACACGCTTGCGGGTCGAGGTGGACTCGACGATCGCGCCGAGCGCGCCGTCCTGGACGGTCACTGCCGGGATGCTGTTCAGGGACATGGTCAGGTTTCCTTTCGGTTGCGGTTGGCAGTGGTCTCGATCGCGTTCCACTGGTCCCGTTCGGACTTGCGGATCTGGCCGATCTCCTCACGGATGCCGAGGATGTCTTGGCGTTGCTGCTTCTGCTCGGACCGGACGGCTCTCACGAGGTCTTTCAGCTCGTCGATGTCGTCGCGGAGGATGGTGCCGCCGTGGGAGTTCACGACGTGGTCGACGGTCTTCTCCACGCCCGTGCCGATGCGCTGCAGCTTCCCCGCGGCCGGGGCGGCGACGCTCGTGACCGCCCCGACCACAACGAGGATCTGCAGGATGATGCTGTCCGGGTCCCGCAGCCACGACTGCCCGTCGGGGGCGGGCGTGCCGCCGAGGAGGATCAGCCCGGAGATCACGAACGTCAGCACCCCCGCGGCGGAGAACACCCACCACGCCCGGTTCATGCGGGTGCGGGGAGCGGCGGTCATGCCGGGGTGCCGTGACCGACGTAGTTGTAGCCGGTGCCGGGACCGAACGTCTTGGTCCACTCGTCGGAGCCCATGAACTTGTACGGGTGGTTCTCCGCGAACCAGGCCCGCAGCTGCGACTTCGGGTCGTTGCCGAGGTTCACGAGCGTGCGGTCCTTCACATTGACGAGCACCATGTTGTTGCTCGTCTGCTCGATGATGAGTGCTTCGTCCATGGTCAGGCTCCGTTTCGGGACAGGGGTGAAGGGTGTTGCGGTCGTGGCCGCGGGGGTACCGATGACGCCGAGCAGCCCCCAGTACGTCCAGTGCCACCACTCGCCGAAGCCCATGCCCTCGCAGGTGATGTTGTGGGCCTTCGCGAGCTGCTCGGCGGCGCGGTGCGCGGGCGTGTCAGCGTTGTACGGGGCGGCGAGATCTCCGGACCGTTTCCGGCCGTGGTTGCTGGACCCGGGAA
>NZ_LMPK01000008.1:21206-21693 GCF_001423825.1 Microbacterium sp. Leaf351 | reverse complement strand
CCCGTCCCACGTGCGCACGTCACCGAACGCGCCGGAGCCGGTCGCCTGCTGCCGGTACCGGGTGGTGAAGAGGTGGATCTCCTCCGTCATGTCCCGGTCGCCGAAGTTCACCGTGATCGGCGGGTAGCCGGCACGCACGAGGTCATCGGACAGGGCACCGAACGCGTCCCGGGTGCCGGCCGCGTCGAGGCGTGCTCCGGCGGCGATGATCAGAGACGACATGGTCAGCTCGGCCCGAGGTAGCGGATCGAGAACTCGCCCTGCGCGCGCGCCGTCCCACCGACCGTCAACGCGGCCGTCACGGACGAGATCCACACTCGCAGCGACGCGCCGGCCACCAGGAGCACCGAGGCGACGTCGAGCTTCAGCATCGTCTGCTGCGAGGAATGCGCGTTCACCGAGTCGAGGGTGAGCACGTCGGTCGGGCTCCCACCACGGATCAGGTACGCCTGCGCGGCACCGCCTGACGCGGGCTGCACCGCGAGAC
>NZ_LMPK01000008.1:19767-21142 GCF_001423825.1 Microbacterium sp. Leaf351 | reverse complement strand
CCCGCCGCTCGCGACCGCGATGCTCGTACCCACGACCACGTCGATCACCGGCATCACACCCGCCGACGGCGACCACGCGCCACCCGCCCGCGTGTAGAGCGTGCCGGTGTCCAGACGGAAGGCGAGGGAGCTGTCCGCCGGGGTCCACGCGGCGAGCTCGGTCGCGTTCCGAACCAGCACGACACCGCCCGCCGCGGCGGTGTACGTCGCCGTGGTCGTCACGGCGACGCCGCTCGCGTTCGTCGCGGTGACCCCCGACGGGATCTGCACCGTCCCGATCTCGACGGCACCGGTCGGCATCGACGTGCGGGCCGTCGCGAAGTCGGACGTCGACAGAGCCGCACCCACCACCGGGGTGTTGTTCGGGTCCGTCCCAGGCGACACCGACTCGTTCTGCTTCGCGTACACGACGTAGTAGTTGATCCCCGCCGGCGGAGAAACCAGCGGTGACGGGAGCTGCACGACCCCGTCGTTCGCGATCAGGATCGCGCCACCGAACTGCACCGCGACCGCCTGGAGCGCGGCGATGTCGACGTTCAGGTCCGTGCGGGCGACGAGGAGCTGCGTGTTCACCGGGGAGAGGACGCCAGCGCGAACCGCGCCGGTGCTGTCCGACGCGAACAGACCCGAGATGGCCTTGCGGGCTTCGGTGGTGCCGGTCTGACCAGTGGGGCCAGGCCACGAACTGCGAACGGTCATCAGTGTCCTTCCATCAGGGATTCGAGGCGCGTCACGCGCTCCTCGAGCGCCGCCCGCGCGGCCTTCTCAGCGCGCGCGACCGCGAGGAGCGGGACGACGAGCATCGTGTAGTTCACGGAGTCGGGGAGGCCGGCGGCGTCGTAGTACACCCACGGTGTGAGGCCGGCGGCGTGCAGGTCTTCCGCCATCAGGCCGTACTCGTCGGCGACGACGTAGTCGGGGCCGACGTACCCCTCGAACATGGGGTCGTCGCGCTTCCGGACCTCGGCGATGTAGTGGAAAACGAACGGCACGATCGTGAGGAACACATCCGCGTCGATCTGCGCCTCGGTGATGTCCTGCTTGTAGCGGCGCGACGATGACGTGTTCCCGAAGCGGCCCGTCGCGGTCTCGATCCACGTCGCGTACCGGCCGCTGGTGATCACGTTCGTGACCGCGTCGAGCGCGCGGAGTTGACCGCCGACGACCGTGTCGCTTCCGGTGGTGAGAGCGCCCGCCGTGGACATGCTGCCCGACGCGGTCACCGTCGTCGGCGCGATCGCGCCCGGGCTCGCGACCAGCGCGTTAATCTCAGCCCGCGTGTACGAGTTCGCGTCGATCGCGGCGGTCACTGTGGTGGTGATGTCGGCGATCGCCTGCTGCACCTGGTCGACGAGGCTGTTCACGCTCGTGCCCG
>NZ_LMPK01000008.1:13126-19750 GCF_001423825.1 Microbacterium sp. Leaf351 | reverse complement strand
CTCGCCCTGCGGCGGGCTGGCGTACCCCTTACCCATTGACCGCCGCCTGAGTCGTCACGTTCACGGTGAGTCCCTTCGCGTTGCCGTCGAACGCGACGATGCGACGCCGCGGGGTCGACTGTTCGAACACGTACGGGTCACCGTGGCCCTGATCCGGGTCGTACGCGGGGATCGTGATGTCGCACCAGTCGCCCTCCCAGTACGCGCCGAGCAGCGGCTGCCGTGCCGCCTCGACTGTGAACGTCCACGTCTCGAGCGGGGCGCGCCCGAACGTGGTCGCCTCGCCCGAGTAGCCGTCGAGCGTGTCCTGAATCACGACCGTCGAATGGCTGGTGTCGAGCGACTCGAACAGCGGGAAGCCGAGATCGGTGAGTGTGGGGTCGGTGGAGCGGGACACGAGCACCGAGTCCACCGAACGACCGGCGGACGCCCACGCGACCGACGCGAGAGTCGTCGCGTCGACGCCGACCTTCAACGCCGACACCCCACTGCCCGGCACGCCCACCGTCCACTGGTGCACCGCGGTGCCGGTGATCAGCGGGTTCGCGTCCGTGCCGGTCTGCAGCAGGAACTGCACGCCGAGCCGGTCCGCGGCGAACTGCGGCTTGAACCGGATATCGGGGCCGTCCTCCAGCTGCGTCAACTGGGTGAGCAGCGTGCCGATGTTCTTGAAGTCGACGGCGTCCGCGTTCCGCTCGCGGCCGCCGGCGCGATCGGCTTCGAACACGACGGGCACGTTGCCGCCGGTCCACGCCTGCGCCTGCTGCACCCACCGTTTCGCGATCGTGCCGTACTCGAGGTTCGACAGGTTCGTCGCGAGCGCGGCGTTCGGCATAGTCTTGCCCGCCGAAGCCGGGTCAGAGACGATGAACGTCGCGACATCCGCGGTCGCTGCGGCGAGGGGCAGCAGGTAGCGGTGATCGAAGTACGACCACAGCCCGACCGCGGTCACCCGCAGCGTCTTCTGATCGCGGTCGTAGTCGTGAGCCCACACCGGCCCGGCCGCGAGGATCACATCGCCGACCGCGACAGCGAGCACCGACCGCCCCGGCCGGATCGTCTGCCGAGGCCGCAACGCGATCGTCGCGGGGTCCTGCATGTCGAGCACCGCGGTGAGCTTCTCCGGGGCGTTCAGCGAGCGTGACCAGGTTGACTCCGCCATCACCTGGATGTCGATGAGTTGCCGTCCGGTGCGGAGATCGGCGATGAACCAGCGCAGCATCCGACCCCCTCAGTTCGCGTCGGACCACGACAACGTCAAGAGCGGGGTGCCGATGACGGTGCCGAGCGGGTTGAACTGCACGATGCGGGATCCGAACGCGGGGATCTGGAACCCGTCCCATTCCCTGCGGGTCATGAACCCGGTGATGTCGTTCTCGGGCAGGTCGAGGTACGCGACCGACAGCGACACGTCGAACACGACCGTCGAGCCGACCGGGATGACGCGTTCCAGGCGCAGGATCCGTCCGGACAGGATTTCGACGAGCTCGACACCGTCCGCACCACCCGTGACAGCGAGGACGAGGGGGCTTGGGGCGCTGCCGCCGTTCTCCGCGGTCGCGCGGCCGTCCATGCCCGGGGTGCCCCAGTCGACGGGCCACACCTGCGGCCACGGCTGGCCGGTGCCGGACGTCGGCGGGGTCGTCGACGCGGAGCGGATCGGCCCGTACATGAGCGGGTCGGTCGCGAGGACGACGAGCTGGAACTCGACGAGCTGCGCGCCCGGGTTCGGTGTGGGCACGAAGCGCCGCACCGACACCACCCGCGTCGTCTCCCCGAAGTCGTCGACGACCGTGATGGTCACGGGCACCCCGACGATCAGGATGCTCCGCAACGCCATGAGCATGGACGCCCAGCCCGCACCGCGGAAGCGGCCCGCCATGTTCAGCATCAACGACGACCGCCAGTCACGGTCGATGCCGAACGCGCCGTCGCCGGCGGGCCGCTCACGGATCTCGGTCTTCGAGTCGGACACCGTGTACCAGTCGGAGAAGAACTGCGCACCCACCTGGTAGACGCCGTCGGCGCGCTGGTTCTCGCCGTACATCGTGACGGACCCGCCGATGGAGGTCAGGGTGACGGTGCTCACTTCTTCAGCACCCGAAGCTGACGCCCGACCTCGCCGCCGACGACCGCGCCGAGCACGCGCGGGTCTTCCTGGTTCACCCCGGACACGTGAATGTGCACCTCCGTCGCCTTTTGCTTCACGGCCTGCGGGGCCTGCTGCATGGTCGGGATCGTGGGCGTGTATCCCGCGTTGATCTGCTTCAGCAGGGCGCGGTTCCGGTCGGCCTGCCCGAACACGTTCGAGGTGACCTCTTCACCGTTCGCGAGGCGATAAAGGCCGGCCGTGTCCGACCCGGCGGTGCCGCGGCCGAGCACGCTGCCGCCGCCACCGCCGGCGAGCCCGCGGGGTGTGCCACCGTTCGCGAACGCGACACCACCGGTCACATTCGACAGGTTCTCCGCGCCATGCAGCTTCACCGCGATGTCGATGTTGCGAGAGAGCTGCTCGAGGTTCTTCTGCAGGGCCGCGATCTGCGCGTTCGCGGCCGCCGTGTCGACCTCGACCTTCGTCTTGGGCACCTCGGCGGGGATCTGGAAGATCGAGTTCACGAACGCCTCGACCTGCTTCCGGTCCTCCCCGAGCTCCACCGCGTGCTCGATGATCGCCTTCTTCATGTCGACGAGCTTCTTCCGCGCGTCCTCGCTGCTCGCACCGTTGTCGCGATAAGCCTGGGCGGCGTTCTGCGCGGCCTGCACGGACGAGATCAGCTCGCCCCGGTTCGCGACGGCGGCCGCCGACATCCCCTCAAGGTTCGTGGTCGCGCGCTTCACGTCCTTGCCGGTCTTGTCAATGTGGGCGCCCATGTTCGCGAGCGACGAGTCGAACCGGTTCTGCGCGTCCGCGGTGGAGATCGCCTTCCCGTTAAGCAGGTCGAGCTGCTGCTTCAGGAGGCCAGCGGCGTCGCCCTGCAGGTACATCTGCGCGGTCGCCTCCTCGGTCGAGGACTTCATGTCCTTCTGCGAGGCTCGAGCGGCCTGGATCGCCGACACGGAGATTCCGAGGGCAGCCGCCGCGGCCGTGTCGGCGGAGGTCTGAGCGTTGGTCGCTTCGGTCGTGTCCCCGAGCGCGTCCTGCAGCTCCTTGTTCCGGGTGATCTCGCCCGAGATCGCGTCGCGGTTGGTGTTCACCGCGGTGGTCAGGTCGGCGGCGGCCGTCGCGACGTCCAGCAGGTTCTGGCCGGTCTTGTCGGTGGTCTGGTTGAGCCACTCCTGCTGGTTCCGTCCCACGCCGAGCGCCTCGTTCAGCTTCTTCTGCGCGTCCGCGTTGCCGAGCACCGCCTGAGTGACGACCTGGGTGCTGATGCCGAGGAGCTTCGCGTTCGCGTACGCGCCGGCGTCGGCGAGCTTCTGCGCGGCCTTCTGGCGCACGTTCTCACCGATCACGCCGTTGTCGGCCTGCACCGCGGCGGTGTAGTCCTGCATGGCCTGCGTCGCGTCGGTCTGCTGAGCGATGACGACCGCGAACACGCCGGCGAGGGCCGACAGCCCCGCGACGATCCACCCGACCGGGCCCGTCGCGATGGTCGACGCGACACCGACCGCGCCCATGGTGCTCGCGATCGACGCGAGCATCGGGGCGATGAAGCCCCAAGCCTTGAACGCGACCGCCCCCCACGTGATCGTCACGATGAGCTGTGACAGCACGTCGACGGGGATAGCGTCGATCGCCGTCGCGATCCCGGACAGCACTGTCAGGCCGATCTGACCGAGCGGGGCGAGGGCCTCGAGGATGTGCATCACCATCGCCGCGAGCTTGCCGAGCACGTCGGTGACGGTCGGGAGCATCGACAGCGCGTAGCCGGCGAACTTCTCGATCCCTGACCCCGACGCCCACCGCTGGAACCCTTCCGCGAGGCTCTGCACGTACAGGCCCGCGGTCAGGAACAACGGGTTCAGCACACGGAGGCTGCTGATCGTGCCCGCGATGGCCGCCGAGCCCGTCCGCCCGAGGATCACCGAGAACTGCCCCACCTGGGTGTTCAGCATCGGCATGTCCGCGCGGATCTGCGACACCACGTCCCGGAACGAGCCGAGCATGTTCACCGCGGCGGTGCGCGACAGGGTGTCGAAGATGCCCTTCAGGTCCGACAGGCCGTTGCGGTACATCCCGCCGACGACCGTGCCGTCCTGCATCTCCTTCCGGATGCCGAACAGGGCGAGCACGCCGGCGGAACCCATCCCGAGCAGCGCACCCGCGACGCCGACCGCGACCGCGCCGACAGGGGCGAGGAGGGGGACGAGGAGCGCGACGGCCGCCGCGATCGCGCCGACACGGGTCACGTTCGTGCGGTTCGCTTCGTTCGCTTTCACCGTGGAACGTTCGACGTCGTCCTGCGCGGAGGCTTCCTCGAGCGCCGCGGCCGCGGCGGCCTGCTGCGCGGCGGTCAACGCGACCTCCGACGCGGTCGCCTTCTCGTTCGCGACGTCCAGACGTCGAAGCGCCTCCGTCACCGCGAGTTCGGCGGCCGCGAACCGGGAACCCGTCGTCACGCCGCGGTCCTGCAGCTCCGTCAACCGCATCTGCGCGAGCTGCGCGCGCGCGTACGCGGTGTCGGCGGCGTGCATCGCGGTCGTGAGACGCGCCTGCGCGGCGGTGACGGTGTCCGTCGACCGGGACACGCGCCGCGTGGACTGCTCCACCGCGGCGAGCTTCGCGACAGCCTCGCCCGTCGTCGCGCCGACCCGGATGTTCGGGTCCGCCGACTCGATGTCGTGGATGTCCTTCTTCGTCGCGGCGAGCTGCGCGACCCACTCGTCGCGATCCATCCGCAGCTTCCCCACGATCGAACCGACCGTGGTGGGACCCTCATTCACGCTCACCGGGCACCTCCTGCGGTTCCTCCGGCGCGAAGTACCGGGCGAGTGGGGTGTCGGTGGTCATCAGGAACTTCACGCGCGTCTCGAACCAGCGCCACGGCTTCACCCGCCACACGGACTCGAGGTCGACGTGCAGGACCTGATGGAAGGTGCCGACGAGCAGCACCCACTGGGCGAGGATGTCGACGAACGCGACCGACCCGGACGGCTTCCTCAGCTCTTTCGGGAGGTCGTAGCCTTCGAAGATGCCGGTGACGGGGTCTTGCTCGCCCCACCCGTACTGCGCGATCGCCTCGTAGCCCGATTGCCCTTCGACTTCAGGTACTCCACCATCGCTTTTGGGTCGGCACCGGTCTCCCACATCGCGGTCGCGTACTCGCGGCCATACTCGAAGTCGGCGAGGATCGTCGCCGCGGCGCGCGTGACGAACAGGATCGGGACCCCGTCGGCGCGCATCTCGTCGAGCAGTTCCTGACCGAACAGGTCAGGCCACATCTCTTCGAAGCTGCGGTCGGCGTCCTCGCCCTTGTTGAGGATGCCGGACAGGCGGATGCCGAGGTCGATTCCGATGGCGGGGGCGGTGTAGACCTTGCCCTTGTAGGGGAAGGCGAGGGGCCCGTCGGCGAAGTCGGTGAACTCGCGCAGAGTCATGGTGGTGGGGACCTTTCTGTGGGGATGGACCTCGGGCGCGCGCATCCCCATCCGCGCGCCCGAGGGGTGTGTTACGCCCGGGTGTAGGGGAAGGCGGCGGAGGTGCCGGACAGGTTCGTGGTCGTGATCGGCGCGGACCCGGCGGAACCGGCGGGGAGGACGGCGACGATCGTGTTGTCGGACACGACGATGTAGCTCGACGCGTTCGTGCCGCCGATCTTCACGCCCGCAGCGCCCGTCACGCCCGCGAAGCCGGAACCGGTGATGTTGATGATCCCGCCGGCGGCGACACCGGACGGCGACGCACCGAGGATGATCGGGGCGATCGGGTCGCTGAACGGGTTCGCGATCGGGGACAGGATCCCGTCGCCGGTGAACGTCGCGGTGATCTCGTCGAGGTCGGTGACGCCGGTCTTCGACGGTACCCATCCGACGATCGCGACGCCCTGGAACGCCTCCGGGCCGCCGTTGCGGTCGTACCAGCGGACGTTCACGCGGGCCGCGTCGCCCCAGCCGAGCTGCGCGGCCCGGACGAGTTCCTGGCCGGCGTCGAACACCCCGGCGACGGTCTTGCGGAGCGCCTTCGCGGTGACGACCCAGCCCTGCATGGTCTTCTCGAACGACGAGAACCCGTTGGTGTCGTAGTCGTCGGCGGCCTGCAGGTTGGGGCTGACGGGGGTGTTCAGGTCGTTGATGCCCTTGAAGGGCAGCCACGCGGTGGGGTTCGCGATCGACGAGACGTCGAGTCGGAACCGTCGGGCGAGAGCGGTGGTCATGATGAGCCTCCTCAGGCTGATCGGGGCAGGGTGAAAGCCCCTCACCAAGCGGTTCGGGGGCGGGCACCGACGGGAGTGTCGGTGGTCGAGGGGTGGGGATTACCAGGCGCCGCGTTCGGGGCGCAGGTCGGTCGGTGGGGCGTCGACGTCGAGGTAGTACTGGTCGGCGCGTTCCCAGCGTTTCGACTGGTCCGTGCCCATCGGGGCGGAGATTCGCCGCAGGCACTGGATCACGGTCTGCGACCCGACGGTGATGCCGGTGAGACCGTGGAGGACCGTGAAGATCGGGTCGAGGAGGTCATCGACGTCGGTC
>NZ_LMPK01000008.1:11181-13096 GCF_001423825.1 Microbacterium sp. Leaf351 | reverse complement strand
GCGGGGGGGAGCACCTTCCGGAAGATGCCCGTCTGGTCGGCGGTGTACACGCCCGCCGGATCCCACACGGCGATCCCCGCGGCCGAGATCAGCGCCGCGAACCCGTCGATCAGTTCACTGGTGGTGCCCATCAGAACGCCTCCCCGAGCGTGTCGGCGATGATCTTCAACGCGGCTTCCGCTTCGGTGCGCATTGGCTGCTCGAGGTACAGAGCCTGCCCGTGCGTGTGCTTCCAGGTCAGTTCGAAGTGCTGGCGGCGGGCGTACGGTCCCGGGTAGGTCAGGTTCGCTTCGTCGCCGTGCACGGTCACCGACGCGGACCCGACGAGGTGACCTTCGCGGATCGGGGTGAGGTCGGCGGCGACCCCGCGGATGTGCTCCATCCCGCGTCCCACAGCGAGCGGGGTGAGATCGTCGACCGCCTGCTCGAGGGCGGTGAGCTTCTCGAACAGGCTGCCGTCGGACATGTCGCTCCTACGTCAGGTAGACCGCGATGTGGTCGGGGAGGTCGAGGTCGCCGGAGTCGGACTGGGCGACGGTGATCACGCGGGAGTCGACGCCGCCTGTGGAGACCAGGGAGTCGACGGTGAAGAGGTCGGCGGCGGCCGGGTAGGTGTAGAGGGTCGTCTCGGAGACGACTTCCGCGCCAGCGTTGTTGCGGACGAGGCGGCGCTTGCGTTCCACGAAGCATCCCGTGCCGCCGGTGGGCGTCAGCATCACCGGGTCGTTGAACACGTCAACGCCGTACCCGCTGGTGCGAATGCTGGTCTGCACGGTGACGGTGTGGACGTAGAAGTCCGCGAGCTCGTCGCTCATCCGAGTGTCCAGATGTTCGTGCCGAGCAGGTTGCGCTGCTGCAGGTACGAGGTCGCTTCCGGAACGAGGCCGCTGTACGCGGCAGCGCGCGCGGCGGCGACGGCTTGCACTTCCGCGTCGGAGTACTCGATGCGGGCGGACCCGATGCCCTTGGAGCGGGCGTTCTTCGACGCCTGCACGATCCCGCCCGTGGCCGGGTCGATGCCGAGCGCGATCCACGCGGCAGCCTGAATGCACGTCGCGTCACGCAGCGCGCCGGCGATGACCGGGTCGGTGGCGAGACCCGTGCTCGGGTCGACGTCGCAGATCACGCCCTGGACAGCCTCGAGCACGAGAGTCGTACAGGAGCGGAGGATCGCGTCAGCGTTCGAGGGTGCCGCGTCGCCCGTCCAGTTGGTCAGGTCCGTCGACTCGGCGAGGCGTGTGGGAACGACGAAGCTCCCGAAGGACATGCTCATGACCGGCTCCCTTCGTGTGGTGCCAGTGGGCGGGGCGTGTGAGGCCCCGCCCACCAGGCGGTCACTTCCCGATCCCGAACTTCTCGATCAGGTCGTCCTTCGTGGCGGCTTCGGCGTCGTCCGGCGTCATGCCGTTCGCGACAGCCCAGCCGACCCAGGTCGCCTTGCTCGCGTTCAGTGCGGGTCGCTGTGTGGGCAGGCCGGCCGTTTCCGGGCCGTCCTGTCCGGGGGTGTACGGGTCGCCGTCCGCGTTCGCGACGCGCACGAGGTGGCCCTTGGTGAGACGGTCCTCGATCGTCTCGTGGAGGGGTAGGTCCATCTTGAAGATGGCCCCACCCTCTCCACGGACGAACAAGTGAGGCTTCTCAGCCGACGTGTCGCTCATGGGATCAGCCCACGTAGCGGCCGTCGACCGAGAACGCGGTCACGGTCATGACCACGGACGTGTCGATCGCGAGGGAACCGTCCGGCTGCTGGAACCGGGCGGACTCGAACGGGCCGAGCCAGCGCGTCGCCCCGGCACCGACCGTGTCGGCGAGGCTGCCCTGGCCCGACGCGATCGCCGACGGCTGCGAACCGGCGAGGACGGTCGCGGTGCCGGATCCGCCGGTGCCGTTGGTGACGCGGAGGAGGATGTGCTTC
>NZ_LMPK01000008.1:9992-11161 GCF_001423825.1 Microbacterium sp. Leaf351 | reverse complement strand
GGGGGTGAGAGTTGCGCGTGCCATGTGTCAGCGCTCCTTTCTCAGGCCGTGACCGTGACGAGCGCGCTCGCCAGCGAGTCGGGACGGACGTTCTTCGCGCCGAAGAGGAGCAGGCCCTTCACGGCGTCGGAGAACGAGGACTGCGGCCGGTACGGCTCGACCTTGTTGATCTGATCCGCGAAGGTGATCGCGCGGTCGTTGCCGGCGATCGTCGCGAACTCGCTGCCCGTGGTGTTCGGGGCGTTGTTCGTGAGCAGGATGTCGAACCCGGCGGCGCGGCCGACGAGACCGTTTCGGAGGCCCTGGTCGGTGCCAGCCTCGTTGACCTTGATGAAGCGGGGGTCGCGGAGGAGGACACCGTGGAAGTCGGGCGTGACGGCGACGGAGCGACCCTGGGTCGCGACGCTCGCCTTGTCGAGCTTGACCTTCAGCGGCACCAGCACGTTGTCGTACGCCTGCCCGGGGGTCGCGGCCGACACCGAGATCGAACCGAGCTGGTTCGCCTGCTGGATCGACGTGTAGAACGACGCGATGTACTGGTCGACCGTGTCGGCGAACGCGTACGCGGCTTCGTTGGTGAGCTGCTCGAGGATGCCGCCCTTCGCCTGGCGCTTGTCGACGTCGTCGACCTGGAAGGCAAAGTACTTCGCCTGGTCGACGACGAGGGTGCGCTGGCTGTCCGCCACGGTCTCGGGCGCGATCACGGTCGTTCCCGGGACGTAGTTCGAGACAGTCGGGCGGCCGACGGAGGTGATGCGGACGGTGTCGCCCGCCTCCGCGATCTCACCCTCGTAGTCGCGGTTGGTGAAGGCGCTGTACACCAGCGACTTCCGGAGGGCGATCAGGAGCAGGGCGCTCCAGATCTCCGGCTTGAACTTGTTGAAAGCCACGAGGCTCTCCTTTCAGGGGTTAGGTGAGCAGATCCTTGAGGAGGCCCTTCTCGTGGGCCTCCGCGATCTGCTCGGGGGTCATCTGCGCAAGCTGCGCTTCGGTGATCTGTCCCTGCTCGCCGGTCCCGCCGGGAGTTTCGACAGTGCTCGCGCCGACCGCCCGGGTCGCCTTGAGGGTCTGATCTGCGGTCACGGCGGCGTCGATGGCCGCCTTGATCGCCGCACCATCGGTCGGGTCGATACCGCCGATGGAAGTGAGGAACGAAGCCCGGTCGAGGA
>NZ_LMPK01000008.1:2360-9983 GCF_001423825.1 Microbacterium sp. Leaf351 | reverse complement strand
GACGGCGTCCTGCTGCGCCTTCGTCAGCGACGCGGTGAGCGCGGCGGGGTCGGTCGCGGCGTCCGGCTTGAGGCCGAGGGCGACGGCGAGCTTGTCCGTCAGGGCCTTCTGCGCCTCCTCCGCGGCGGTCTTCGCAGCGGTGCGGTAGTCGCCCGCTTCCTTCCGGGTGTCGCGGATGACCTTCTGTGCCCAGTCGGGGAGGTCCTCGACCTTCTCGCTGGGCGCGGGCGGTGCGGCCGGTTCGGCGGGCGCGGCCGGCGCAGCCGGAGCGGGCGGGGTCGACGTGCCTTCGACGGCGTCGCCCACGAACCGCAGCAGCGGGAACGGCTTCTTGATGAACATGGTCGTGCTCCTTCCGAGCGCCAGGCTCGTGGTGGGGATGGTTACCGGCCGCGGATGACGAGGCCGGCGAGGATCTCGGCCATCGACGTGAGACCGAGGCTTGGGGGTGTCGGGACGCTGGGGGCTGTCTTCGGCGTCTTCGTGAACGCGATGCCGGCGCGCTTCCGGGCCTTCCGTTGGCGGGTGGGCATCAGCGGAAGATGGCCTTGCCCGCCCACATCAGCGCCTCTTCGAGGTGCGTGAGGGCCAGAGATGCTTCACGGCAGGGCTGCACATTCGCCTCGATCTCGAACGCGGCGTCCCAGAGGTAGCCGCGGATGGCCTGCTGAGTTGCCAGACGCCTTGCGTGATCGGGTGCAGGGGGCGAGTCGGACGCGATCCTGAGTCGATCGTCGGTTCGCTGGGACGCGGCCTTGAGGTCAGCGTCGTCGTCGTGGTCGACGAGGTCAGAATCGGTGAGTGCCATGATCGTTCTCCTTGCTTGGGGATGACCCGACTCACCGGATGGGAGTCGGGAGCTTGATGCGGGCGTCGGTCAGGTCGACCTGCTCACGCCGGTAGTCGCGGGCGAACCCGGACGTCGCGACGAAGTCGCGCAGCTTCGCCTGACCCGCACGCACCTTCACGCGCGCGTCCGCGCGGGTCTCCGGAGACACCGCGAACTCGAGCTGCCGCTTCGCCTTCCGCACGTCCAGCTCGAGGCGACGCTGCTTCTGCGACAGGTCGTACGCGTCCTGCATCTCCGGGGTCCACACGTGGGCCTCGGGCAGCACCGTCACCCCGGGGAACACGGGGATGAGCGTGTGCTTGCAGTTCGGGTGGAACAGGCCCGCCGCGGTCGCTTCCGCGATCGTCGCGTCGACCGGGATCGTCGGATACGCGACCGGGGTCGCGGTGAGCACACGCCCCTGCCACGGGAAGCACAACGGGCACGGATGCCCCGTGTCGGGCACCGAGAAGTAGTCGACGCCGAGGGCCTGCATGCGGGCGAGGTGTGACGCGTTGTACGCGCGGGTCGCGGCGGTGCGGACAGCCATCTCCGTGTACGCCGACAGGGACCAGTTCCGGCCGGACTTGTCGGTGAACCCGGTGATGCCCTGCGACACGAACACCCGCCACGCCATCGCCTGCGCTTGCGCGGGGGTGACGTTGTTGTCGAGGACCTGCCGGACCGCGCCGTTCGGGGCGATCATCTTGTAGATGTCGTCGGGGAGGCGGGTGATCCGGAACCGGACGTCATCGAGGGACGACACGATGTCGTTGCGGATCGCGGCCGCTGCGCGTTCACCGTGAGGCATCGACAGGTCGAACGGGTCACCGCCGGGGAACGTCACATCCCGGCCCGGGGGGACACGCCCACCACCACCGCCACCGGCCTGGTGCGCCCGGGTGAGGACGAGTTCCGCGTCCCGGCGGCCCTCAGCCACCGCGGCAGTGATCATCGCCTGCAGCATCGGGGTGGACCGTGCCGTGAGGTACGTCAGCACCTGGCGAACGAGGAGACGCGCGCGGGTCAGGATCAACGCGTCCCGCGACACCGACCACGGCATCCGCAGCACCGCCGACACTCCCGCGAGCAGCTCATGCTCGGCAAGGACGTACAGGCCGATCAGTGCTGCCGCGATCTGTTCCGACGACGGCTCAGCCGGCTGCGGGGTCACCCGACGCCGCCTGGTCGAACGGGTTCATCATCGGGTCGGGCAGCGTCTGCGCGAACTCCGTCTTGATCTTCGAGACCTCGTCGTTGATCTGCGTCTCGTCCCAGTCGGGGTGCAGGATGCTCACCCGCTCCTCGACCGACGCGGACTCCGACGCGTACAGGGCCTGCACGGTCTGCGCGAGATGCAACTGCGACTCCTGCACACCATCGGAGAACTCGACGTGCACTTCACCGCTGCTCGGGTGGCCGAAGAAGTCACGGTCCACGGCGAGCAGCTTCTCGATGTACGCCTCGAGTGCGGGACGCCAGATCCGAATCTTCCGTGCACGGGTCATCAGGGAGCGGCGTTCGCGGGCTTCGATCTCCGTCGCCGTGCGGTCGCCGCGCTGCTCACCCTGCACACCGAACGTCGACATCGAGTAGCCCGCCATCTGCAGGATCTGCTCGACCAGCTCGTCGGCGGTGGCCTTGTACCCGGCGGGGTCGAACGCGGGCTGCATCACGTTCATCCGGTCCGCCATCGACAGGGGTGCCGTGCCGGACTGGCCGCTCATGTCGGTCGAGACGTACGTCTCCTGATCCATGTCGACCACGGACGCCTGACCGGGGCCGGCGGACTTCGCGAGCTCCTTCGACACCAGCACGCGGGCGCGCGCGGCGCGGCGTGCCCGCATCCAGTCCGACATCGTCTCCGACAGTTGATCCATCAGGTGCTCGATGCCGTCGAGGTCGGAGCGTCCCAGGTTCTGCCCGAGCGGGTCGTGACGCCACGACCGGTTCGGGGTCTGGTTCGGGATGTACGTGACCGCGAGGCCCGGCGACAGGGTGTCGATCGTGCCCTCGGCGGAAAGGTCAGCGTGGATCGCGAGAGGCGCTGTCTCGGGGCGGCTGGTGAGGCCGACGCGCATGCCGAGAGTCGTGTCGTCCCCGACGTACAGGCCGTGGAGGATCACACCCCGCCCGAGCGCGGTCAGCTCGTGGCGTTCCAGGTGACGCCACACGTTCTTCCCGTCGCGAGCGACCACAGCCCAGAAGGTGACCGCGGTGAGCACACCGAACCGGAACTCGGGGATCGCTTCGTCAGCGTCCTTCACGGTCGTGAACGGGCCGTCGGGCTTCACGGTGTCGTCCCACGTGACGCGGAGGTACACGCCGCCGAGCGCGGCCGACATCTCCGCGGCTTCCGCGACCGACGAGTGGAACCCGTCGTCCAGCAGTTCCCCGACGCGCGCCTGCGTGGCCTCGTCATTCGCGGTCACCGTCACCGGGTCGGAGAACAGCAGATCCGCGGACGCCTGGCAGATCTCCGCAGCGATCGGGACCGGGAGCTTCGTGTTCAGGCGGGTACCGATCGCGGGCTGCGCGACGAACCAGCGGATCGGGCCGAGCGAGTGGACCTTGATGCCGCCCGTGTCGGAAGCGAAGAACCCCGTCCGGTCCGGCATGATCCCGCCGCCGTACACGTACTGCAGCCGGTTCAGGTCGTTCGCCCACCACGCACCCCACCGGGCCATCGCGGGCAGCAGGTTGTCGAGGACCTTCGGCGGCCACTGTGCGGTCAGGGACGAAGCGGGGAGCGGCATCAGGTTCCCCCTTCCCAGGTCAGAACGTGTGTGGTCTCGGGCCGACTTCGTCGCGCCACTCGTACTCGGTGGAGGCGATCACGTAGCGGAGAGCGTCGAGGGAGTCATCGCGGTCCTTGATGGGCTCGTCGACGCCGCGTTCCTGCGCTTTCGGGTCGTACCGGTACTCGGGGGCTTCCTTGATGACGCCCCAGCACCGGTCGGTGACCTTCAGCAGGCCGCGGGCAAGGAGAGACGCGACGAGGCCGATGCCGTACGCGACGGAGTTGTCGGCCGGGGCGGTGTCCACTCCNCGCAGGAACCCCTCGGGGAGATGGTTGATCTTCAACCAGTCGGCGATCGCTTTCGCCTGTACTGATGGGGCTTGGCGGTGCGTCTGCGCGTCCGACTCGATGCGGAGCTCGTCGATCGCGTACAGCTTCCGGTCGTAGCCGAGGCCGAGAAGGATCACCGACGTGGCGTGCTGGGTGCCGAAGTCCATGCCGACGCCGAGGAGCCTGTACATGGGCGGGAGTTGCTCCCACGGGATCACGTGCTCCGCCGGGTCCCAACCGTCGTAGATCGCGCCCTCAGCGTTCGTCCACAGGCCGCGGATGAACCGGTCGAAGAACAGCTTCGACTTCCGGAACGACGCTTCCATGTCGGCGATGTACGACGGGCCCGGGTCGCCGCCCTCGAAGTAGAGCGGGTTGTCGTGCATCGTGAAGTGGAACACGATCATGTTCTGCGCGTCCGCGTCGAGGATGTACTTCACGCGCAGCCAATGCTGACTGGATCCAGGGTTGGTAGTCGCGAGGAGGCGGGCGCCGGCGACACGCAGACGGGTCAGCAGCATCGCCCAGAACGCCTCGGGAACCAGCGTCGCCTCATCGACGTACGCGAGCTCGATCGTCGACCCGCGGATCTTCTCCTCAGAGCGCGCGTCGTTCGCGCCGACGAGATGCACGACCCGGCCGAGGATGATCGCCGTGTTCGACCCGGTCGTGTGCTTCACCTGCTTCGCGAGACGCCCGAACAGTTCCGGCTTCTGCATCTCGCCGATGACGTTGCGTTCGATCGTCTGCAACGTCTTCCCGACGATGACGATCAGGCCGCGACCCTTGGTGTGCCGGATCGCGATGAACAGAGCGAGCAGAGACACCATGGTCTTGCCCGCCGACACCGCACCGACCCACAGCGCGATCTTCCGCCGCGACGCGCGGGCGATGCTCCACCGCTGCTTCCGTGACAGCGCCGGCGGTCGAGTCACCCCACGCCGCCGAACTCGGTGTCGTCCGCCTCGGCGAACTCGCCGTCGAACTCCGCCTCGATACGGTCCAGCACCGACTCCGCTGCGGCCGCACCCTCCGGAGTCGTCCCGAGGTGACGCGCCACCTTGTCCACGACGGTCGCCGCGGAACGGATCGCCATGTTGCGGACGTCCATTGGGGCAGCGTCGAGGAGGTGCGAATGGATCTCGCCATCCATGCCCCCGAACGACCACACGAGGTACGGGGCGTTCAGCAGGTCGAGCTCTTCCTGCACCTCAGCGACCATCATCCGCAGGAGCGTCTGCTGCTCAGCAGCGATGTCCAGCGCGTGAGCCNNNNCCGTCTCACCTGAGACGCTGAACTCGCGGGCGATGGAGTTACGGCTACGCGAGCCGTCCCGAGCCGCCTCCTGGATCTTCTCGCGCGTAAGGGCTTCGACTGGTCGATGTGCACGACGGGCGCGTGTGGCCATGGTGGTTCACCTCTTCGGTGGCGCCAGGCCACGTTCAGGGTTGGCGCGTGATGCGCGGTCAGCGGGTGACGTGGTGTGAGCGTTCGGCGAGGTTCGAACTCGCAACCCCCGACGTGGGAGGTCGGTGCTCTGCCTGTTGAGCTACGAACGCGGGATGGTACGACGAAGCCCCGGTTTACCTGTGGTCAGGGCCGGGGCTGAGTGTGTTCGGTGGGCGTAGTTCGCCACCATCTCGGTCAGATTGCAGCCAGTGCGGCTTAGTGTCAAGTAGGCGGGCGGCGTGTCACGCGTGTGGGGGTCGTGGTTTCCGGCGTCGGCCGTTCTGGCGGACGCTCTCGACGCGGAGGACGTCGTCGAGGTTCACGAGGGCTGGTTCGTTGGAGCGTTTGAACGTGCGGACGCCTTCGGAGCGGACCCACTCGTAGATGGTGCGGGTGCTGCGGTTCACGGTGCCGGCTGCCTGCCCGATCGGGACGTAGCCGGGGGGTGCGACCTCGTAGTACTCGACCATCTGTTCCCCTCCATCGCTATACCAAAGTATAGCGGGTGTTGCTCTACCCAGGTAGAGTTCTCCGTGTGGCCGTGGAAGACGATCTGGCAGCCGCGCAGGCCAAGCTCGAGGAGCTAGAGCAGCGCACGAAACAGCAGCGCCAGTACCGCAACCACGTCCTGCGTCAGGCGCTCGGATCCGGGGTGACCTGGGTGCGCGCCGGCGAGATCACGGGACTCTCGCCGCGCGGCATCCAGATCTCCCTGAAGTCGTCGGACTAGCCCGCGGCCTCGGCGACCGTCACCCACTCCTTCGGCTGGGAACTCATCGGGTCTCCTCTGTGGGTGACGGATCGGTCGGTTGCTGAGCCACGCGATCGCGGAGGCGACGGATCGCGGCGACGCGCACCCTGTCAGCGAGTGCGTGGACGTTGCGGTAGTGGTTCGTGTAGGCGAGGCCGTGACGGCGGATCGCTGACGCGTCACCCAGTACCGAGTACCGTGCCCACGCCACGCCGTAGCGGAACGCCCACACGACATCGTCGGGATGCATCGACTTCGGCACCCGCAGATTGATCGGCTCAGGCATCGTCAGACCCCCGATCGGTCGTGCCGCCCTCGCCTTCCTCGGCGATGTAGTACCGGTCGAAGTCGGTCTGCATCGCGACGCCCATGAACGCCTTCTCTCGGGCGCGCCGGTCGAGGTTTGTCGTGTCGATGCGGTGGATAGTCTCGTGCGTCTCGATGTCGTGGATCACTATCGCGGTCATGCTGCTGTCCTTTCATGGAGGTGAGTGAGCGCCTGGCCCCCGAGCCATTCGGTGTAGACGGGCGGGATTGCCTGCGCGAGTTCGTGCTCGTCACGCATGTCCATCCAGTCGATGCCGAGCAGCGCAGCTCGAACCGGCAGCGCGGGGGTGTAGCCGCCGCGCCGCTTCTGGTCGCGATCCTCGGGTGTGCGTCGCCGCGCGCCCTTGTAGGAGCCGCCGACAGGAGCGCCATCGTGCGCGCACGGTGCCGGGGCCATACCGACTGTGAATGACGTCTCGAACAGGCGGTGACGCTGTAGCTGCAACTCGACCCCATCCACGTCGGGAGCGCGTAGGCCGAACATCGATCCGCACAGCAGCACGGGATCGATCAGGGGCGCGCGTTCGACGTTCTCGATGATGTACGGCACGCCGAGCGATCGCAGTACCTCACGCGTCGGAGCGAGCAGGTCGGGATGCTTCACGTCGTGCGCGTTCGCCGATGCGCTGTACACCTGGCACGGCGGCGAGGCGTGGATCACGTCGAACTCCCGACCATGCTCGACCGCGAACGCGAGCGCGTCGGCAACGTGGTGCTCGAACGGGTAGTGCGGCTGCGGCACGATGTCGACACCGACGACCTCGAACCCGGCACGGTGATAGCCCATCCCGGCACCACCCGCACAGCTGAACAGATCGAGCAACCTAGGCATCCCGGCCACCATCCGTGTGGTCGGGTGACGGATCGGTCGAATGGGTGACCGACTCCCAGAGCACGCGCGGCACGTTGTCGGCCCTGTTCGTGCGCGGTCGTGAGGGCGTGTCCCAGCCGGGGCGAGGCGGGCGCTGAGCGACGACGCGGAAACCAGCCGCGTGAAGGCTCGCGCCACCTTCGTCGGCCTGCGTGTACGTGATGAGCCGGTCGTAGCCGAGCGCGAACGCGGCGCGGCGTGCAGCGCCGTAGAGCATGCTGTTCGCGTTGCGGGTGCCGTCCGTGGCCGTGCGGATCACTTCGAGCGTCGCGCCCTGCGACTGGATCACCCGCGACACCGGGCGTCCGACGATCGCCACGCCTACC
>NZ_LMPK01000008.1:0-2315 GCF_001423825.1 Microbacterium sp. Leaf351 | reverse complement strand
CCTCGGCTCCCATCCGTGTGGTCGGGTGATTCGGTGGCGTGAGGACACTCGCGCGGGTCGATGTCCTCGATGCGGTCGATCGTCACGCGAGCGTCGCTTGGGTGACCGCCCCATCCGAGGTCGACGGCGCGGTTCACGGCTTCCTGCCTCGTCGCCGCGATCACCGTGTAGGGCCTTCCGTAACCGGCGTGCCGGTTCGACGCGTGCACGCGGACGTGGAACTTCGCGAGACGCTCGGTCATGATGCGTTCCTTTCGATTCGGCGGATGACGGCGAGCTTCTCGACCCGCACGGGCCGCCACCCCTCCGTCGGGTCGGGGACATACGAGAGCGCTTCCTCGCCCTCACGGATGGTGTGTCCGCAGGCCGTGTTCTGGCACTTCACGGTCACGAGCTGCCCGTCGGTTGCGGGCGGCCGGCGGGTGAGGGTGAGCTGCTTGCACGACGGGCACCGGACCCGTCGAAGCTCCGTCTCCGCTTCCTCCACAGGGTGGTCGCGGTACGCGCGCTGCGCGGCGCGGGTGAACTGGACCGCGTCCGCCGCGCCCGCCGGCGTCGACACCCACTCGTCGAGGGAGCGTTGTGTGAACGACGCGAGGAACCCCCAGCACTCGTCGACCGACAGCGACGTCAACGGGATCGGGATGTGCCCCTCCGGGCGGGTGCGGACGCCCGCGTTGTCGCGTTGCACGGCACGGTCCACGCCCTGGATCGTGCGCGCGAACCGTTCCCAACCCGCGTACACGCTCTCGAGGCGAGCGAAGCACCCCTGGCAGAGGTAGCCGCGGTGCGCGAGCCTCGGGAGGCACCCGCCGCACGTCGGGTCGGGTGCCTCGCCGTGTACGTGGCTGGCGAGGGCGCGGTTCACGTCGCGGTCCGGGCACGTGATCTTGTGCTCGTCTCGGACTGTGCACGGCCGCATCCCCGGGATGGGCGTGTTGGTGATGCAGATGATCGTCACGTGGGGTCTCCGATCTGCGCGAGAATCCGCGCTGTGGTGTCGTCATCGAGGTGACGGAGGCCGAGAGCGCCCTTGAACGGGATCGGCTCGATGAGTGGCCGCGGGTTCGCGAGCGAGAGGTGCCATGGGCCATCCGCCCACGGTGAGCAGAAGGACGGCGTATCCCAGCAATCCGCGCCCTGGTGCACGTCGACGAGGTCGACGAGGCCGATGGTCTTGCCGACGTTCAATCGCCATGGATGCCGATTGCAGTCCGCCTCAGGCTGGTCGTGCCAACGCTCCGTCGCGTCGTCGAGAGCGGGACTGTCAACGTCCTCGGCGAACCTGCCGGAGACATGGATCGCGACAGGCCCGCGGTAGGAGCCGGCGATGTTGCGGGTGCGGTTCTCGACATCCTTCCCGCCGTGGATGATCGCCCACGCCCACGGCTGCCGAACAGTCAGAATGCGCATCAGAACGGGACCTCGTCGCCGTAGGCGGTCGGTTCCGGCGTGGCCCACTCGCCCGCAGGAGCGCTCGAAGGCGTCGCCCACGGCTCCTCAGTCGCGGGCGCGTGCGGCCGGCCTCCCGGGCCGCCCGTGGAGGCCGCGCGTGTCACCTGCGCGGTCGCGTAGCGGAGGCTCGGGCCGATCTCGTCCACCTCGAGTTCGACACTCACCCGCGTCTGACCGTCGCGGTCCTGGTAGGAGCGCTGACGCAGACGTCCGGTCGCAATGACACGGGACCCCTTCGTCAGCGAGCCCGCCACGTGCTCGGCGAACTCACGCCAGACCGACGCANGTCGAACGTGCGGGGGGTCGACGCGATGGTGAAGTTCGCGACGGGCAGCCCGTTCTGCGTGTAGCGCAGCTCGGGGTCGGCCGTGAGGTTGCCCACGACGGTGATGGTTGTTTCTCCGGTCATGCTGCTGCCTTTCGTTTCATTGCCGTCTCGAATCGGACGGCCTCGAGGGTTGCTTGGATGGATCGGTGAGCGTCGGTGTCGAACAGCTCGCGTTGCAGGCGCGCGCGATACTCGCGGTCGAAGGCGTACCGCTCCCGGCACGCGGCGATGTAGAGCTCGAGGCTCTGTTCGGTCTCGTCCGGCTCTCGCTCCGCGATCACGACGCCACCTGCAATGGCTCTGTGTCGGATGCCGTTTCATCGGCAACTGGGGGCTGTGGATAACTCTCGCGGGAATCGACCGCATCTTCGTTAGAAGATGTTGCTGTTGCTGTTGCTGTTGCTGTTGCTGTTGTAGAGGGCTGGTAAACCGTTCCCCTCACTGCGGGCGATCCGTCACCTAACCGCTTCCCTAGGCCGTGTTGATTAAGTCGGTCTTGATCCAGATGAGGGTCGAGGAGAGGCAGATGGCA
>NZ_LMPK01000007.1:74420-77947 GCF_001423825.1 Microbacterium sp. Leaf351 | reverse complement strand
CCCGCGCCGCATCCACCGCACGCTGATCCAACTCATCCCAGGCAAGAATGGCCACTTCGTCCTCCGCATCGTGACGGCACTGTCGTCGGATGTCCCGGGCGGACACCGCGAACATTATTGACAAACCGGTTGACCAATTTCAAGTCCGCCTCTCCCCGGTATCGTGTCTGCATGCCCGCCTACCCGTCCGATCGTGCCGAGGACATCGCCGCCTCGCTGGTCGCGCTGCCGACGGGAACCCCCGTGACCGAGGTCGCCCGGCGCCTCCTCGATCTGTTCACGGGCGGGCAGGTCGCCCCCGGCACCCGACTCCCTCCCGAGCGTCAGCTCGCCGCGACCCTCGGGGTCGGGCGGTCCGCGGTGCGTGAGGCGCTCGCGGCGCTCGAGATCCTCGGCATCGTCGACGTGCGTCCGGGGTCGGGAACGTACCTCCGCGGCGCGGCGAGCGAGCTGCTGCCGCAGACCCTCCGCTGGGGCCTGCTGATCAGCGAGCACAACACCGTCGAGCTGCTCGAGCTGCGTTCCGGGCTCGAGACGTACGTCGCCCGACTGGCGGCATCCCGGGCGGAGAACGCCGCAATCTCGCGGGTTCAGGGGCATCTCGACGAGATGCGCGCGGCCCGCGACGACTACGCCGCATTCGCGGTGGCCGATCGAAAGTTCCACCAGGCGCTGGCCGAATCGGCCGACAACGCGACCCTCATCGACCTGCTGCACGTCGTGCGCTCGCTGCTGCACGTGTATGCGAATCGTGCCGTGCACGACGACGACAGCGTCGCGACCGCCATCGAGGAGCACGCGGCCGTTCTCGCCGCGGTCGCCCGTGGCGATGAGAACGGGGCTGCGGCGGCGATGGCCGACCACATGGCGACCGCCACGCATCGCCTCAAGGCCGAGATCACCCGATAGCGGCGAGATGCCCGCGATGCCTCTCCTCGCCGGCCGGAGGGGTCGCGTCGGCATGCCGTCGTCGCGGAGTGATCCGAGGCATCCGGAAATTCCGTCTTGCAATTGGTCAACCGGTTTGCCAAACTGTCCAACCGTGACAGCAGTCACAGATCAACGCTGATTTGCCAGGAGTCAATGTGGACACACGACCCACCACCGAGGCGAACCCGATCGCCCGGTNCCTCGATCGCACCGCGATCGGGTTCGCCGCCCCCAACGGCATGAACACCGACCTGGCGCTCAGCGCCGCTCAGTTCGGTTTCGCCTCGGGCGTCTTCTTCATCGGATACATCATCCTCGAGGTGCCCTCGAACCTCGCCCTGCACCGCTTCGGAGCGCGCCGCTGGCTCGCCCGCATCATGGTCAGCTGGGGCATCGTGGCGCTCCTGTTCACGTGGGTGCAGAACTTCGAGCAGCTCGTCGCGCTGCGCTTCCTCCTCGGTGTCGCCGAGGCGGGCTTCTTCCCCGGAGCGATCCTCTTCCTGAGCATGTGGGTTCCGGCCGCCTACCGCAGCCGCATCCTGATGCTCTTCTACCTCGCCCAGCCGCTGACCACCGTCATCGGTGCGCCGCTCGCCGGTGCGCTCATCCAGCAGCACGGGGTCTTCTTCGGCCTCGAGGGCTGGCGCTTCATGTACTTGGGCGTCGCGATCCCCGCGATCGTCGTCGGTGTCATCGCCTGGTTCTACCTGAAGGACAAGCCCACCGAAGCGAAGTGGCTGACCCGCGACGAGCAGTCGTGGCTGACGACGGCCCTCGACGCGGAGAAGGCCGNNNGCTCTCGCTCGTCTACTTCGGCTTCATCTACGGCCTGTACGCGCTGGCGTTCTTCCTGCCGACGATCATCAAGGGTTTCCAGGATGCCGCGGGCACGAAGTTCGACGTCTTCCAGACCGGACTCATCACGGCGATCCCGTACGTGCCGGCCGCCATCGCGATGTACTTCTGGTCGCGCGACGCCTCGAAGCGCGGCGTGAAGACGTGGCACATCGCGATCCCCGCGGTCGTCGGCGCCGTCACCATCCCGCTCGCGCTCTACGCCGGCTCGCCCGCTGCGACGATCGCCGTCATCGGCCTCACGGCCATGTCGATCTTCGCCGCGCTGCCGAACTTCTGGACGCTGCCGACGCGCTTCCTCACGGGGGCCGCAGCCGCCGCCGGTGTCGCGCTCATCAACACGATCGGCAACATCGCGGGCTTCAGCGCGCCGTACATCACCGGTGCGGTGCACGACTGGACGGGCGGCTACCAGGTCCCGATGATCCTCGTCGGCGTCTTCATGCTGCTCTCGGCCGTGCTCGTCGTCTCGCTCGCGCGTCGTGACGCGAAGCTGCGCGCCACGGCAGCCGTCGCGCCGCAGACCGACGCCGTGGAGGAGAACGCGCGATGACCCGCCTCTGGAACACCCCTGCCGAGTTCGCCGACGAGATGGTCGACGGCTTCGTCGCCGCCCATCCCCGCTACGTGCGGAAGATCTCCGGTGGCGTCGTGCGCCGCGCCGTCTCCCCCGAGGGCCAGGTCGCTCTCGTCGTGGGCGGCGGCTCGGGCCACTACCCCGCCTTCGGAGGTCTCGTCGGACCCGGACTCGCGCACGGTGCGGCCATGGGCAACCTGTTCGCGTCACCTTCGACGCAGCAGGTGCTCTCGGTCGCCCGAGCCGCCGACAACGGCGGCGGGGTGTTCCTCTCCTACGGCAACTACGCCGGCGATGTGCTCAACTTCGACGCCGCCCAGGAGCGGCTGCGCGCCGAAGGCATCGCCTGCGAGACCGTCACCGTCACCGACGATGTCGCGAGCGCCCCGCTCGCCGAGCGCCACAAGCGCCGCGGCATCGCCGGAGACCTCACCGTGTTCCGTGCCGCCGGTGCGGCCTCGGCGGCGGGCTACCCGCTCGCCGAGGTCGCCCGCGTGGCGCGGCTCGCGAACGACCGCACCCGTTCGTTCGGCGTCGCCTTCACCGGCTGCACGCTGCCGGGTGCCCCCGAGCCGCTGTTCACCGTCCCCGAGGGGAAGATGGCGGTCGGCCTCGGCATCCACGGCGAGCCCGGCATCGACGTGGTCGACATCCCCTCGGCCGACGAGCTCGCCGCCCTTCTCGTCGAGCGCCTGCTCGCCGAGGTGCCGGACGGCGCCGACGGGCGCGTCATCCCCATTCTCAACGGCCTCGGCTCGGTGAAGTACGAGGAGATGTTCGTCGTCTACGGGCGCATCTCGGCACTGCTCGAGGCAGCCGGACTCACCGTCATCGACGCCCACGTGGGCGAGTACTGCACGAGCTTCGACATGGCGGGGCTCTCGCTCACCCTGTACTGGCTCGACGACGAGCTCGCCGACCTGTGGGAGACGCCGGTCGACACGCCCGCCTACCGACGCGGCTCGGTCGGCGCGGTCGAGCTGTCGGATGCCCCGGACGAGGCGCCTGTCGCGGAGGTCGTGCTGACCCCCGGCGACGCCGAGTCTGTGGCTCTCGCCGAGACCGTCGTCGCGGTGCTCGAGACGATCGTCGCCACGATCGACCAGAACGTCGACGAGCTCGGCCGCATCGACGCGATCGCCGGAGACGGCGACCACGGCATCGG
>NZ_LMPK01000007.1:63880-74386 GCF_001423825.1 Microbacterium sp. Leaf351 | reverse complement strand
GCCGGAACGGTGCTCGCGCAGGCCGCCGACGGCTGGTCGGACAAGGCCGGCGGCACCTCGGGCGCGCTCTGGGGCGTCATCCTCACCGCGATCGCCGGGTCGCTCGGCGACACCGGACGTCCGGAGGCGGCCGCGGTCGCCGCGGGCGTCGCCGCCGGCGCGAAGGGCGTGACCGACTACGGCAAGGCCGAGATCGGCGACAAGACGCTCGTCGACGCGCTCCTGCCGCTGACCGAGACCCTCACGGCGCGCATCGCCGCCGGAGACGACTTCGTCGACGCCTGGCAGGTGGCCGCGGCATCCGCCGCCGCCGCCGCCGAGGCGACCGCCGACCTGCTGCCGCGCATGGGCCGTGCCCGCACGCACGGCATGAACAGCGTCGGCACCCCCGACCCGGGCGCGATCTCGCTCGCGCTCATCGCGACCTCCGTCGGCGCACTCCTGGCCGACCGCATCGAAAGGAAAGCCCATGCCTGAGCCGCTGCGCATCGTCGTCGGATCCGACGACGCCGGATTCGACTACAAGGAGATCCTCAAGCGCGATCTCGAGAACAACGACGGCGTCGCGTCGGTGGTCGATGTGGGCGTGGACGCAGACGGGCACACCGCGTACCCGAAGGTCGCCGTGCAGGCCGCGGAGCTCGTCGCCCGCGGCGAGGCCGACCGTGCGCTGCTCATCTGCGGCACCGGTCTCGGTGTGGCGATCGCGGCGAACAAGGTCGCCGGCATCCGTGCCGTGACCGCGCACGACTCGTTCTCGGTCGAGCGCGGGGTGCTCTCGAACAACGCGCAGGTGCTCACGATGGGCCAGCGCGTCGTCGGCATCGAGCTCGCCCGCCGTCTCGTCAAGGAGTGGCTCACGTACCGCTTCGACGAGACCAGCGCGTCGGCCGAGAAGGTCGCCGTCATCGGACAGTACGAGACCACCGGCTCCTGCTGATGAGCACGGTCACGGTGGGGGTGAGCCTGAAGGCCTACTTCGGCAGGCAGCAGGCGCGCGACTGGTTCGCCGACGTCGCGGCGCGCGTGGCGCGTCACGACGCCGTGCAGGCCGGCGCGGTCGACGTGTTCGTCATCCCCACCTACCTGCAGATCGCCGACGCGCGGGCTGCGCTCGCGGGCACTCCCGTCGCGATCGGCGCGCAGGATGTCTCCGCCTACGGCGTCGGCGCGTACACGGGGGAGATCAACGCGGCCGAGCTGGCCGACTCGGGCGTCTCGCTCGCCGAGATCGGCCACGCCGAACGCCGTCGGCTGTTCGGGGAGACCGACGACGTGGTGGCCGCGAAGGCCGCCGCCGCGCTCGCCCACGGCGTGACCCCGGTGCTGTGCATCGGGGAGACGATCGAGACGGATGCCGCCTCCGCCGCCCGCGCCACTGTCGCCCAGCTGCACACCGACCTCGCCGACGCCCCCGACGGACCGGTGATCGCCGCGTACGAGCCGGTGTGGGCGATCGGCGCCCCCGCGCCCGCCCCGGATGCGCACATCGTGACGGTGATCGCCGCGCTGCGCGAGGCGCTCGCGTCGCTCCCCGGCCGCGCCGGCTCGCGGGTGATCTACGGCGGGTCTGCCGGCCCCGGCCTCCTCGCCCGGCTCGGCGACGGCGTCGACGGACTCTTCCTCGGCCGTTTCGCACACGACCCGGCCGCGCTCGAGGCCGTGCTCGACGAGGCATCCGCTCTCGCGACCGCCCGACGGGGGGCGTGATGTTCGGCCTCAGCACCTATGCGTTCTTCTGGCAGCTCTCCGACCGGGTGAGCCGCCCGATGACCCTCGAGGAGGCGTTCGTCGCCACGACGGAGTCGGGCGTCGACCTGTTCCAGATCTGCGACTACGCGCCGCTGGACACCTGGGACGACGCGCGCGTGGCGGATGCCGCGGCATCCGCTCGCGACCTCGGACTCACCATCGAGCTCGGCACCAAGGGCGTCGACGCCGCGACGCTGCGACGCTACCTGCACCTCGCCGACCTGTTCGGCGCGACGCTCGTGCGCAGCATGCTCTACTCGCCGACGACACGGCCCGACTCGACCGCCCAGGCCATCGCGTGGCTCGGGGAGACCCTTCCCGAGTACGAGTCCGCCGGAGTCACGCTCGCGCTCGAGACGTACGAGCAGGTCGCGACCCGCGACCTCGTCGCCGTCGTCGAGGGCGCCGAGAGCCCCGTGATCGGCGTCTGCCTCGACCCGGCGAACGTCGTCGCCCGCCTCGAGACCCCCGGCGACTGCATCGCGGTCGCCGCCCCGCACGTCGTGAACGTGCACGTGAAGGACTTCGCGTTCGCGCGCCAGGACGGCTGGGTGGGCTTCACCTACTCGGGCGCGCGCATGGGCGAGGGCCTGCACAACTACCCCGACCTGCTGCGCGCGGTACGTCCGCGGGAGCGCGGCATCAACGAGATCGTCGAACACTGGCTGCCCTGGCAGGGCGACGAGGAGTCGACGACCCGCACCGAGCGGGACTGGACCCGCACCACACTCGACTATCTGAGGAGCACACTATGAGCACCACTGCGACCGACACGTACAAGATCGCGGTCATCGGGGCCGGCGGGAAGATGGGCATGCGTGTGTCCAACAACCTCGTGAAGACCGACCACACCGTCTGGTACGTCGAGAACTCGCCCGCCGGTCAGCAGCGCACCCTCGACGCGGGCCGCACCCTCACCGACGCGGCCGAGGCCGTGGCCGATGCCGACATCGTCGTGTACGCCGTGCCCGACCTTGCCCTGCAGTCGGTGACCGCGCAGCTCGTGCCGCTGATGAAGGAGGGCTCGATCGCCCTCACCCTCGACCCGGCCGCCGCCTACGCGGGCCTGCTGACCGACCGCGCCGAGGTCATCCGCGCGGTCGCCCACCCCTGCCACCCGTCGATCTTCCTGCAGCGTCAGACCCCCGAGGAGTGGGCCGACACGTTCGGCGGCATCGCCGCCCCGCAGGACGCCATCGCCGCGATCGAGTCGGACGACCCGGCCAAGAAGGCGATCCTCGACGCGACCGTGCGCGCCATCTACGCGCCCGTCATCGACGTGCACTACGTGACGATCAAGCAGCTCGCCCAGCTCGAGCCGACCCTCGTCGAGACGATCGCCTGCATGATCGGGGCGCTGCTGAACGAGTCGCTGCACGAGGCCGTGCACACCATGGGCGTGCCCGAGGCGGCGGCCCGCAGCATCCTGTACGGCCACACCCAGGTGGCCCTCGCCAACGGCCTGCGCGGCGACAACCCGTTCAGCGACGCGTGCCTGATCGCGATGGACTACGGCCGCGAGTCGATCATCAAGGACGACTGGAAGAAGATCTTCCAGGACGACGAGCTCGACAAGAACCTGTCGCGCATGCTGCACCTCGACCACATCGAGCGCTGACCCCGCACGTCGCATCCCCCGGCCGCCTCGGCGTCGGGGGATGCGACGTCTCCCGGCGCGGGAGAGAGTGGATGCCGCGGCCTCCGCGGCCGCGTCAGACGTCGCCCTCGAGCAGCTCGCGAAGGCGCGCGAGGTCGGCGGCCACCGCCGTCGCGTCGGCCTCGAACGCCTCGTCGCTCACGCCCGGGTGCTGGAACAGGGTGAAGACGATCTCGGCGCCGTCGGCGTTGCGCAGCACCCGCAGCGAGTTCTGCACGATCGTGCCATCGGGGAAGACGACGTCGTGATCGAGGATGCCGAGCTCGACAGGGGCGGTGAAGACCACCTCGACCTCGCCCATGGGCGAGTCGGTGCGCCACCGGCCGCCGTGCTGACACACCCCGCTGCTGAGGCCCGCCGCCCACCGCGGCAGATTCTCGTAGGTGCCCGCGAACTCGGCGACGATCGCCGGGTCGCGATCGATGGTCTGGGAGATGTGACGCACCGGGAAGGTCATTCCTCGATCATGCCCGCACAGCCTGTGCACGAGCCGCCCTTGCGCGGCGCCGGGGAGAGCCGGTAGGTCGTTCGCCGCGGCGGCGATATCGTCGGCGCATGAGCGACCACGACGCATCCCGTGACGAACGCGCCCGCGCCCTCAAGGAGCGCATCTACGTCACCTTCGCGGCGCTCGCCGTCGTCGTCACGCTCGCGAGCCACGGCGAACACGACGCACTGAACGCGCTCGTGACGCTGCTCGTCACCGTGCTCGGAACGATCTTCGCCGTGTTCACCGCCGACGTCATCTCCCACCTCGTCGTGCACGAGCGGCTGATGAGCGCGCGCGAGCTGCGCAGCGCCGCGGCCACCAGCTTCGGTGCGCTCGGTGCGGTGGCGCTTCCGGCGGTGCTTCTGCTCGTGGCCGCGCTCGGGGCATGGCCCACGTTCACCGCGCTGGTCGCGGCCGCCGCCGCTCTGCTGCTCGCCCTGGTCGTGATCGGGTACCTCGCGATCCGCAGGCTGCGCCTCGCCTGGTGGCAGCGGCTCGTCGCCCTGGGCGCGGAGGCCCTGCTCGGTGTGCTGACCGCCGGACTGCAGCTGCTCGCGCACGGGTGAGGGCGTCAGTCGACGACACCCGCGATCAGCACCTCAATGAGGTAAGCCCGGAGCGCCGGGATGTCGCGCACGAGAGTGCGCCAGACGCGGCGTGGATCGAGATCGTCGTACTGATGCGCGGCAAAGTTGCGCATGTCGATGATCTGCCGCCATGGCTGCCCGTCGAACCGCTCGCGAATAGCAGGTGGGATGCGTCCGATGGCCTCGCCGATGCGGATGAGACCCATCTCTGCTGCCCATTGCGCACGCAGGTCTGCGACGAAGGCGTCTTGCCCGCCCGCCACGATCTCAGCGAGCACGTCACACACCGCCACCACCCGTCGTGCGGCATCATGCGCCTTCTGCGCATCGCGCGCGGTCACAGCGCGACTGCCTCGCGCAGAATGCGCTCGCGGATATCGCCGTGCAACGCATCCGCCCCAACGACGTCGACCTCCACCTGCAGGAGGTCGGTGAGGGCGATGCGCAAACCGACCTCGTCGAGCAGCGTGGCCTCGTCGGTGAAGTCGACGAGCAGATCGACATCGGATGCCCCGTGGGCGCTGCCGCGGGCGACGGAACCGAAGAGCCGCGGGGTCGNCGTCGCGGCGAGTGCTGTGCGAATGCGTTCGACGACGGCGCCACTGGGCGAACGACGACCGTTCTCGTAGGCCGAGAGGTTGGGTTGCGAGACCTGGGAGGCCAGAGCGAGCTGCGACTGACTCATGCCCGCCGCTTCCCGTTGCGCCCTGATGTCCACGGCGCCAGGGTACCCGAGAGTTATCGCGGGCGATATAGGTGTAGAAGGTGGAGGGGCTGACGGGAATCGAACCCGCGCTGTCTGCTTGGGAAGCAGAAGTTCTGCCATTGAACTACAGCCCCGAGGCGGCGTGACCGCCGGGATGACGCCTGACGGCGCCTCGCCAGCATAGCAACCGCGCCCGGCGGCTACGCTGATCGCGTGCTGCTCTCCGATCGCGACATCCGGTCTGAACTCGACTCCGCCCGCATCGGCCTGGAGCCCTCGGATGCCTCGATGGTGCAGCCGTCGAGCGTCGACGTGCGCCTCGACCGCTACTTCCGGCTGTTCGACAACCACAAGTACCCGTTCATCGATCCGGCGGTCGATCAGCCCGAGCTGACCCGTCTCATCGAGGTCGCCCCCGACGAGCCGTTCATCCTGCACCCGGGCGAGTTCGCGCTCGGGTCGACGTTCGAGCGCGTCACCCTGCCCGACGACATCGCGGCCCGCCTCGAGGGCAAGTCGTCGCTCGGACGCCTCGGCCTGCTCACCCATTCGACCGCCGGCTTCATCGACCCCGGCTTCACCGGGCACGTGACCCTCGAGCTCTCGAACGTCGCGACGCTGCCCATCAAGCTGTGGCCGGGCATGAAGATCGGCCAGCTGTGCTTCTTCCGCCTGTCGTCGCCGGCCGAGAACCCCTACGGCTCCGGCCCGTACGGCAACCGCTACCAGGGCCAGCGCGGCCCGACCGCGTCGCGGTCGTTCCAGAACTTCCACCGCACCGACGTCAGCATCACCGACGCCGGGTCGCCCGGGCGGTGACGGATGCCGCGCCTCGGGGCCGCGGCATCCGTCACGCTCCGACGTCGAGCAGTTCTCGCAGCGTCGCGCGCTCGGGGTACTCGGAGCGGTAGGAGCCGCGGTCCTGCAGCAGCGGGATGACCCGCTCGACGAACTCGTCGAGACCGTGCGGAGACGTGGTGCCGACGACCACGAAGCCGTCGGTGGCGCGTTGCTGCACGGCGTGGTCGATGGCGTCGGCGACGGTCTCTGGCGTGCCGACGAACGACTGCCGCCCGAGGAAGCGCACCGCCAGGTCACGGGCGCTGAGGTTCTCGGCCTCGGCGAGGGCGCGCCACTCGCGCGCGGTCGCCACCGGGTCGGCGACGAACCGCACCCGGCCGGCGAACACCGTCGACTCGGGGTCGGGATCGAACGCCGGCAGCGGACCGTCGGGGTCGAGGCCTGACAGATCGGTTCCCCACACCTGCTCGAGGAACGCGATCGCGGTCGGCGGCGTGATCTGTGCGCGCGAGACGACCCGGGCGCGCTCGGCGGCCTCCTCGGCGGTGTCGCCGAGGATCACGGTCGCCGCCGGCAGGATCTTGAGGTCGTCCTCGGCGCGGCCGAGCGGGCCGAGCCGCCGCTTCACGTCGTCGTAGAACGCCCGGGCCTCGTCGAACCCGGTGTGCCGCGAGAAGATCACGTCGGCGTTCTCGGCCGCGAACTGGCGACCCTCGTCGGAGTCGCCCGCCTGCACGATCAGCGGGCGGCCCTGCCGGCTGCCCGGCAGCGTCGGCAGCGCCTGCACATCGAACTGCGAGCCGTGGAACGCCACCGGCTGCGGGGCATCCGCGCCCTGTGGCCATGCCCGCCACAGCTGCGAGGCGAGGTCGATGAACTCCGCCGCGCGCACGTAGCGGTCGGCGTGGTCGAGAAACGCGCCGCGACGGAAGTTCGCGCCGTGGAACGCGTCGTTGGTGGTCACGACGTTCCAGCCGGCGCGGCCGTCGGACACGAGATCGAGCGTCGCGAGCTGGCGTGCCAGCTCATACGGCTCGTTGAACGTGGCGCTCAGCGTGCCGACGAGGCCGATGTGCTCGGTGACGGCGGCGAGGGCGGCGAGCACCGCGAGCGTCGCGGGCCGACCGGCCACGTCGTACTCGTGGATGACGCCCTTCTGCTCCCGCAGGCGCAGCCCCTCGGCGAGGAAAAGGTAGTCGAAGCGGCCGCGCTCGGCGGTGCGCGCGAAATGCTCGAACGCCGAGAACTCGATCTGGCTGCGATGCAGCGGGTCGGACCAGACGGTCGTCGCGTTGACGCCCGGGAAGTGCGCCGCGAGATGGATCTGGCGGCGGGGTTCGGCGGTCATGCGAGCACCTTCTCGAAGCGGTTGGCGGGGCGGGCGAGACCGAGGGCCGCCCGAGCCGTGGCAGGCGCGCCGACGGTGTCGGGCAGCACGTCGGACAGGATCGCGTCGAGGTCGGCGGGCAGCCGCGCCGGCACCAGCCGCACGCCGTCGGCGCCGGCCGCGGAGAGCTCGGCGAGCCGCTCCCGCACGCCGTCGGCCGTGCCGACGAACGCCGGCGCGAGGCCGAGACGGTCGGCCGCGCGGCGTGCGAGCTGCGGGTCCGCCTCGATCAGCACCTCGAGGTCGACCCACACGCGCAGCGCCTCGTCACGATCGGATGCCGCAGCCTCGGCGCGCACCCCGGCCACCTCGTCGAGCAGCGCGGCGTCGACGAACGCCAGGTCGGCGTGGTGGGCGGCGATCCGGCGGGTGTGCGCGTCGACGACATCGACCGCGACGAGCGGCTGGCCCTGCGGCGACCGCGGCACGATCGACGGGCCCTTCACCGAGAAGCGGCTCGTCTCGACGTCGACGTAGTGCAGGCGGTCACGGTCGAGGAAGCGGCCGGAGGCGGCATCCCGGATGATCGCGTCGTCCTGCCAGCTGTCCCACAGGGCGCGGGCGGTCTCGACGACGTCGCCCGCCTCGTCCCACAGGTCGTCGGCGCGCACGGCGGCGTCGGTCGGCAGGGTGCGACGCCCGAACTGCGCGGCGTGCGCGTCGAGCGGGGAGACGGCGACCACCCAGCCGGCGCGGCCGCGTGAGGCGAAGTCGAGCGTCTGCAGTGCGGTCGCCACATGGAACGGCTCGGTGTGGGTCGTCGTCACCGTCGGAAGCAGGGCGATGCGCGAGGTCAGCGGGGCGAGGTACGACGCGAGCAGCAGCGCGTCGGGCCGCACGGCGTCGGGCGCCTCGGGGTCGGGGCCGAGTGCGTCGTCGATCGTCACCAGCGTCGCGCCACCCCGGTCGAGGCGCTGCACGGCGTCGCGCCACCACGTGACGCGGGCGGCCGGCTGATCGTGACGGGGCGTCGCGGCGGCGCCGGACAGGCGCACGCCGAGCGGCAGGTGCTGACTCATGGTGCCACCCTCGGGTGCCGCGGCCCCGCCGCCAATACGACGCGTCACCGTGGGAAACACGGACCGGCGTGTGACCTCGCGTGACGGTGAGCGACAGCGGATGACGGGTGGGTCCGCGGGGCACGGGCACGCCGTCGCAGGATCGCACCTCGGCGGCAGCCCCATGTCGCCACGACGGAGGCGATGCCATGACTCGCTACATCCTCGGACGGCTGGCGCAAGCCGTCCTCGTGCTGTGGGCCGCGTACACGGTGGCGTTCCTGCTGCTGTTCGCCCTGCCCTCCGACCCGGTGAAGATCCTCGCCGGCGCGGACGCGACCGATGTGACCGAGGCGCAGCTCGACCAGTTGCGCCACCAGTTCGGTCTCGACAAGCCCCTCTGGCAGCAGTACCTCGACAAGCTCGGCGCGCTGCTGCACGGCGACCTCGGCACGTCGATCACCTCGGGGCGTCCGGTCGCCCAGGTCGTCGGCGAGGCCATCCCCCCGACCCTGCAGATCGCCGCGCTCGCGCTCGTGATCGCGGTGATCGTGGGCACTGCCGTCGCCGTCGGGGCGACCTGGTTCCGCATCGCGTGGCTGCGCTCGCTCCTGCTCGCCATGCCGCCGCTCGGTGTCGCGGTGCCGTCGTTCTGGCTCGGCCTGCTCCTCATCCAGTGGTTCTCGTTCCAGATCCCGATCTTCCCCGCCGTCGGCGACCGCACGCTCGCGGCGGCGGCGCTGCCGGCGATCGTGCTGGCGGTGCCGGCCGGCGCGAACATCTCCCAGCTGCTCGCCAAGAGCCTCAGCGCGACCCTCGGAGAGCCGTTCATCGGCACGGCCCGCGCCAAGGGCGCGAGCCGCTCGCGGGTGCACCTGCGGCACGCCCTGCGCAACGCGTCACTGCCGGCGTTCACGATCACCGGTCTCATCGTCGGGCAGCTCCTCGCGGGCACCGTCGTCACCGAGACCGTGTTCGGACGCCCCGGGATCGGCCGCGTGACCGCGGCGGCGGTCGAGCAGCAGGACCTCCCGGTCGTGCTCGGCGTCGTACTGTTCGCGGCGGCGGCGTTCGTCATCGCGAACCTTTTCGTCGATCTGCTCTACCCCGTGCTCGACCCGCGCATCTCGGTCGTCGTGCGACGGGCCGCTGCCAGGGCGCGGGCGTCGTCGGAGCCGCCCGCGCCCTCCTCCGGTGCGTCCGCGCCGGTCGACGCGCCCCCCGTCCTCGCCGGAGGTGCCCGATGAGCGAGGTCACCGCCCTCGTCACGTCCTCGCCCGCGGCCGTCGGCGACGGGTTCGCCGACACCGCCGCCGACCGCTTCGACGACGCCGTGCGCGAGCGCGCCGGCGGAGCGACGGATGCCCCCTCCCGCACCCGCAGCCTGCTGGTCGCCGTGCGTGAGCAGCCGCTGCTCGTGGTCAGCGTCGTCTGGCTCGTCCTGGTGATCGTGTCGGCTCTCGTGCCCGCGCTTCTCGCACCGGGTGACCCGCTGCTCGCCGCTCCCGCCGACAAGCTGCAGGGTCCGAGCCTCGCGCACCTGTTCGGCACCGACCAGATCGGCCGCGACCTGTTCACCCGCGTCGTGCACGGCACCGGGCTCACCATCTCGGCGGCGTCCGCGGCCGTGCTCGTCGGCCTCGTCATCGGTGCGCTGCTCGGCCTCGTCGCCGGCTTCCTCGGCGGCTGGGTCGACAGCGTGATCATGCGCATCGCCGACGTGCTGCTCGCGATCCCGAGCCTGCTGCTCTCTCTCGCGATCATCGCCGCGCTCGGGTTCGGCACCATCAACGTCGCCATCGCCGTCGGTGTCGCCTCGATCGCGGCCGTCTCGCGCATCATGCGCGCCGAGGTGATCCGGGTGCGGTCGGCTCCGTTCATCGAGGCGGCCGGGGCATCCGGCAACACCCGGCTGCGCGTGCTGCTGCGCCACGTGCTGCCGAACTCGGTCGGCCCGGTGCTCGTGCTCGCGGTGCTCGAGTTCGGCGGCGCGATCCTCGCCGTCTCGGCGCTCGGCTTCCTCGGTTACGGGGCGCAGCCACCGACCCCCGAATGGGGCTCGCTCGTCTCCGACGGCCGCGACTTCCTACGCACCTCCTGGTGGCTGACGACGCTCCCCGGCCTCGTG
>NZ_LMPK01000007.1:61904-63859 GCF_001423825.1 Microbacterium sp. Leaf351 | reverse complement strand
GGGGATGACCGCCGCGCTGCTGCAGGTCGACGGCCTGCGCGTCGAGTACACCACCCGCCGCGGGCCGGTCGTCGCCGTGCGCGACGTCTCGTTCACCCTCGCCCGCGGCGAGACCCTCGCGATCGTCGGCGAGTCGGGGTCGGGCAAGTCGACCACCGTGCACGCCCTGCTGCGGCTGCTCTCCCGGGGCGGGCGCGTGACCGCCGGGCGGGTGCTGCTCGACGGCACCGACCTGCTCGCCGCCGACGACCGCGCGTTGCGCGCCGTGCGCGGCCGCGCCGTCGGCCTCGTGCCGCAGGACCCGGTGGTCAGCCTCAACCCGGTCGTGCGCGTCGGCACGCAGATCGCCGAGGTGCTGCGCATCCACGGGCTGGCCGACCGCGACGAGGCCCGTCGCCAGGCGATCGTCGCGCTCGGCCGCGCCGGCATCGCGGACCCCGAGTTGCGCGCCGCCCAGTACCCGCACGAGCTCTCCGGCGGACTCCGCCAGCGCGTGCTCATCGCGCTCGCGATCGTCGCGGGACCGGCGCTCATCCTCGCCGACGAGCCCACCAGCGCCCTCGACGTGACCGTGCAACGGCAGATCCTCGATCATCTCGACACCCTGAAGCGCGAGGCGGGCACGAGCCTCGTGCTCGTCACCCACGATCTGGGCGTCGCCGCCGACCGCGCCGACCGCATCCTCGTGATGACCGACGGCGAGATCGTCGAGAGCGGCACTCCCGACGAGGTGCTCGGCGACCCGCGGCATCCGTACACGAAGCGCCTGATCGCCGCGGCGCCGAGTCTCGACGCCGTCTGGTCGGATGCCGCGGCCCCCGCGGCGCCGCCCACGACCGCCGCCGCGCCGGGTGCGCCGCTCGTCGTGGCGCGCGGCCTCGTCAAGGAGTTCCCGCGCCCCCGCGCGCAGGGCGGCGGACGGTTCCGGGCCGTCGACGGCGTGGATGTCGTGATCGCCGCCGGCGAGACCCTCGCGCTCGTGGGGGAGTCGGGGTCGGGGAAGACCACCACCGCCCGCCTCGTGCTGCGCCTCGACGAGCCCACTGCGGGCACCATCGCCTACGGCGACGCCGACGTCACCCGCCTCGGCAGTGCGGCCCTGCGTGGCATCCGCCGGCGGGTGCAGCTCGTGCAGCAGAACCCCTATGCCGCCCTCAACCCCCGCCTCACGGTGGCGCAGAACATCGCCGACCCGCTCGCCGCGTTCCGCATCGGCGACCGGGCCTCACGGCGCCGCCGCGCCGTCGAGCTCGTCGATCGTGTCGCCCTGCCTGCGTCCGCCCTCGACCGCAAACCCGCCGAGCTGTCCGGGGGCCAACGGCAGCGCGTCGCGATCGCCCGCGCCCTCGCCGTGCACCCCGAGCTCGTCGTGCTCGACGAACCGGTGTCGGCGTTGGACGTGTCGATCCAGGACCAGATCCTCACCCTGCTGGCCGACCTTCAGTCCGACCTCGGCCTCGCCTACCTGTTCATCTCCCACGACCTCGCCGTCGTGCGTCGCATCGCCCACCGCGTCGCGGTGATGCGCGGCGGACGCGTCGTCGAGAGCGGAACCGCCGCCGACGTGCTCGGCGACCCCCGCCACGAGTACACCCGAGCGTTGATCAACGCGATCCCCGGGCGCGTCCGCACGTCCCACTGACCCCCCGCCGTGCGTCGACCGACCCGCGGCATCCGTTCCCACACCCCTTCACCGAGGAGCACCCACCATGTCACTGCGCAGAGTCATCCTGCCCGTCGCCGCCGCGCTCGCGGCGGCGCTCGCCCTGTCGGCGTGTGCCGGCACGTCGACCCCCGCGTCGACCGCCAGCGCCCAGCCCGTCGACGGCGGCGCGCTCACCTTCGCGGTCGCCAACGACCCGATCTCCCTCAACCCGTCGGGCATCGGGTCGGGTAACGACACCTGGTATGTCACCCGCCAGCTCGTCGACTCGCTGCTCTACCAGAACCCGCAG
>NZ_LMPK01000007.1:59445-61887 GCF_001423825.1 Microbacterium sp. Leaf351 | reverse complement strand
CCCTGCGCAACGACGTCACGTTCTCCGACGGCACGCCGCTGACGGCCACCGCCGTCAAGGACACCTTCGACGACATCGTCGCCGCGGGGGCCAAGAGCGGATCGGCCTCCAGCTTCGTCGGCTACAAGGACACCACCGTCGTCGACGACCACACCGTGCGCGTCGACTTCTCGAAGCCCAACGCCGCGTTCCCGCAGGCGACCACCTCGGTCGGCCTCGGCATCGTGTCACCCGCGACCACGCAGACACTGTACGACTCCCGCGCAGACGGCAAGGCCGTCGTCGGCACCGGACCCTTCACCCTCGCCTCGTACACGAAGAACGTCTCAACGGTGCTGAAGAAGCGCACCGGCTACGCATGGGGGCCGGCCTCCCTCGGCAACTCCGGCGCCGCCCACCTCGACACCGTCACGTTCCAGATCGTCCCCGAGGCGAGCGTGCGCACCGGCGGGCTCGAGTCGCAGCAGTTCGACGCGATCGGCAGCGTGCAGCCGACGGATGTCGCGGCCCTGACCTCCGCGGGGCTCAGCCTCGTCGACCGCGGCAACCCGGGTGTCAGCTTCGGGCTCTCCTTCAACCTCGGGCACTCCATTACCGCGGACATCGCGGTGCGCCAGGCGATCGCCGAGGCCGTCGACAAGCAGCAGGTGCGCGACACCGCGCTCAACGACCTCTTCAATGTCGGCACCAGCGTGCTCGCCAAGAACACCCCCGGCTGGGTCGATGAGAGCGCCCACTTCGGATACGACCAGGCCGGGGCGAAGAAGCTCCTCGACGACGACGGCTGGACCGTCGGGTCTGACGGCATCCGCACCAAGAACGGTCAGCGCCTGTCGCTGTCGCTCATCTGGATCACCAACTTCGGTCCGAACAAGACCTCCCTCGAGCTCATCCAGCAGCAGCTGAAGGCCGTCGGCATCGAGGTCACCCTCACCGGTTCGACCGTTCCCGAGTTCCTCGCCGCCCAGACCGCCGGCACCTGGGACATCCAGTGGGGCAACCTCTCGCGCGCGGACGGCGACGTGCTGCGCACGACGTTCTCGGCCGCCACCTCGAAGTACAACATCGCCGACGCCGACCTCGAGAACCTGCTGCAGGCCCAGCTCGCCGCCGGCGACGCGGCCAAGCGCACGGCCATCATCGGGCAGATCCAGGACCGCATCGCCACGCAGTACTACCAGGTGCCGGTGCACGAGCTCACGTCGATCATCGGCACGCAGACCGCCGTGCACGGGGTCACCCTCGGCGCCGACTCTCGCCTCGACAGTCTCGTCGGCGCGTGGAAGGCCTCGTCGTGAGCGAACCGATCATCGGCCGGGCCGGGTTCATCCTCGCGGGCAACTACCCCGAGCACGACCCGGCCACCGGGCTGGCCGAGGTGCTCGACCTGGTGGAGTTCGGCGAGCAGGCCGGGTACCAGGTCGCGGGTGTGCGGCAGCGGCACGTGGAGCGCGGAATCTCCTCCGCGCTCCCGTTCCTCGCCGCGGCGTCGCAGCGCACCTTGCGCATCCGGCTCGAGACCGACGTCGTGCCCCTCGGGTACGAGACGCCGTTCCGCCTCGCCGAGGACTTCGCGACCGTCGACGCACTGTCCCGCGGGCGGGTCAACGTGGGGGTGAGCACGTCGGCGCCGCACGCCGACCTGCTCGCCGACCTCGCCCGGCCCGACGCGGCGTCGACGACCGACCCGTACGAGCTCATCGAGCGATTCCTCACCGCGCTCGAGGGCAACGTGCTCGGCGAGGACGTCGCCACACCCTACGGCACCCAGTCGCCGCGCGTGCAGCCGCACGTCGAGGGTCTGCGCTCGCGGGTGTGGCTCGGCGGAGGATCGGAGCGCTCGGTGCGCTGGACCGCCCGCCGCGGTCTGAAGCTGCTGCTCGGCAATCTCGCCGACGGCGACGGGCACGACTCGTTCGAGTCCGCGCAGCGCGCGCACATCGACCTCTACTACCAGGAGTTCGCCGGCAGCGGGGCGGCCGTCGGGGTCGAGCGGGTCATCCTGCCGCTCGACTCGACGACCGACGAGCAGCGCGCCCACTACACCGGCTACGCCGCGGCGCGTGACGAGCGAACGCAGGCGGCCGTCGGCCCGCGGGGCACACGCTTCGGGCGCGACCTCATCGGCACCGGCGAGCAGATCGCCGAGCGCCTCGCCGCCGACCCAGCGTTCGACGGCCTCACCGAGCTGAGGGTCGCCCTGCCGTACGCGTTCACCTCGGACGAGTATCGGCAGGTCCTGGGCGACATCGTCGAGCACGTGCTGCCGCATCTCGGGTGGGTGGCGGCATCCGCCCGGGAGACCGTCGCCGCGTGATGACGTGCGGGGTGACCGGGCGTCCGGTTACCCCGCATGACGGCGCGTGACCCATGTTGACACCCCTCGTCGCCGACCCGGTGGGCGGCGACGAGGCTCGTGGCACGACCACCACCGAGGAGCGC
>NZ_LMPK01000007.1:54672-59410 GCF_001423825.1 Microbacterium sp. Leaf351 | reverse complement strand
GGCGCGAGCCGAGCGCACGCCCCGACGAGCTGTTCACCCCCGACTACTGGGTCGACCTCGTGCGCACCGCCGAAGCCGGCGGCATCCACTACGTGACGATCGAGGACTCGCTGGCGCTGCAGTCGGCGCAGTACAACGTGCCGGACGAGCGCACCGACGAGGTGCGCGGTCGTCTCGACGCCCTCCTGATCGCCTCGCGCGTGGCCCCGCTCACCCGCACCATCGGACTCATCCCGACGGTGACGACCACCTACACCGAGCCGTTCCACGTCTCGAAGGCCGTCGCCACCCTCGACCACATCAGCGATGGCCGCGCCGGCTGGCAGCCGAAGGTGTCGGGACGCCCCGACGAGGCCGCGCACGTCGGCCGCCGCTCCGTGCCGTCGCTCGAGGGCGGGCTGCACTCGCCCGAGGTCGAGGCCTTCATCGTCGACATCTTCGGCGACGCGGGCGAATCCGTCGAGGTCGTGCGCCGCCTCTGGGACAGCTGGGAGGACGACGCCGAGATCCGGGATGCCGCGACCGACCGCTTCCTCGACGCCGACAAGGTGCACACCATCGACTACGTCGGCGAGCGCCTGAGCGTGCGCGGCCCATCGATCACGCCGCGCTCGCCGCAGGGGCAGCCGGTCGTCGCGGCCCTCGCCCACGCCGCCGTTCCCTACCGGTTCGCCGCCGGATCCGCGGACGTCGTGTTCGTCACGCCCGCCGACCTCGACCACGCCCGCCGCATCCTCGACGAGGTCGCCGACGCGGCCGCACAGGTCGAGCGGGTCGGCGAGCCGCTGCGGGTCGTCGCCGACATCCTCGTGCTGCTCGACGGCCCCGACGAGACGGCCGCGGCACGTCTGGAGAGACTGGATGCCGCGGGCCGCCCGCTGACCTCCGACACCCGCATCGTCGCCGGCTCCGCCGACGAGATCGCCGACCTCGTCGCTCAGCTCGCCGAGCTCGGCTACGACGGCGTGCGCCTGCGCCCCGCCGTGCTCACCGACGACCTGGCCCGTATCGGCACCGACCTCGTCCCGCTGCTCGCGGCTCGCGGTGTGCTCGTCCCCGCCGACGACCAGGCCGTGGCCCTGCGCGCACGGTTCGGGCTGGAGGCATCCGTCCCCAGCCGCTACGCCACCCCCTCGCTGACGGGAGCAGACCGATGACCACCCCCACGCGCACCCCGATCATCCTCGCCGCCTACGTCGGCGGCGTGAACGAGCAGACCCTCTGGGAGCACCCCGACGCCGGCAGCCAGATCGCCTTCTCGTCGTTCCGTCACGTCGCGCAGACGGCCGAGCGCGGCCGGTTCGACTACTTCTTCCTCGCCGAGGGACTCGCCCTGCGCGAGCGCGACGGCCGCATCTTCGACCACGACATCGCCGGTCGCCCCGACACGCTGCCGGTGCTGGCCGCGCTCGCCGCGGTCACCGAGCACATCGGCCTCATCGGCACGCTCAACGCGACCTTCAACGAGCCGTACGAGCTCGCCCGGCAGGTGGCCACGCTCGACCATCTCTCCGGCGGACGCGCCGGCTGGAACGTCGTGACATCGTTCGACGCGTTCACGGGGGCGAACTTCCGCCGCGGCGGGTTCCTCCCGCACGCCCAGCGCTACGAGCGGGCCGAGGAATTCGTGGCGGCGGTGCGGGCCCTGTGGGACTCGTAGGGAGAGCACGCCATCGTCGCCGACAAGGGGGCGGGCCGGTTCCTCGCCGACGCCCGCGCGGGCGAGTTCGACGTCACCGGCAACCAGTTCGACATTCGCGGGCGCTTCACCGTGCCGCGCAGCCCTCAGGGCCGGCCGGTGCTGGTGCAGGCGGGCGTGTCCCCGCAGGGCCGCGACTTCGCCGCCGCCAACGCCTACGCGATCTTCTCGCCGTTCTCCCGGCTCGCCGAGGCGCAGCCGTTCGCCGCCGACATCCGCGCGCGTGCCGCCCGCGCCGGCCGCGACCCTCGAGACGTGAAGATCCTGCCCGGAGCGGAGTTCGTGATCGCCGACACCGAGACGCAGGCGCGGGAGAAGGCGGCTCACATCCGCGAGCAGCAGCTCACCGGACGGACCATCCGGGTGATCTTCGAACAGGTGTGGAACCGGGATCTCTCCGACTACGACATCGACGGGCCGGTGCCCGACATCGACCCGGATCCCGATGCGCCGACCTTCATCCAGGGTCGCGCATTCCTCTATCAGGACCGTTTCGAGACGGTGCGCACCTGGCGAGCCCTTGCGGAGGAGCGCTCGCTCACCCTGCGGGGCCTCGCCCGCGAGGTGTCGCGGGTGGAGACCTTCGCCGGCACCCCCGACCGGGTCGCCGACCAGCTGCTCGCGCTTGTCGATGGCGGCGGCGCCGACGGCGTCGTTCTCGGCTCGCACCTCACCCCGACCGGTCTCGACGAGTTCGTCGACCGCGTCGTGCCGATCCTGCAGGAGCGCGGCGCGCTGCGCACGGAGTACGAGGGCACCACCCTGCGCGACAACCTCGGCCTGCCCGTCCCCGTCCGCGCCGCTGAGCGCAGCGCCGTCGCCTGACCCCACCTCCTCCACCCGAAGGACTCTCATGACCGCCGCCCCTGCCCTCGACCGCGCCGCCTTCGCCCTGGAATGGGAGAGCTGGCATCGTGCGCACGAAGAACGCCGCGCGAGCGACGATGGGTTCCTCGCCGTGACGGGCCTGTACTGGCTCGACGAGACGCCGGTGCAGCCCGCGGGGGCGCCGGGGGCGTGGACGACCGGTCCTGACGGGGTCGAGGTGCGCCTCGCCGCCGGCGAGAGCGTCACGGTGGATGGGCGCGAGGTCACCGGCGGGCACCGGTTCGCGCCCATCGCCGAGCGGGCCTCGGTCGTCGTCGGCTTCGCCGACGGGGTGATCGAGGTCGCTCGGCGCGGGGGACGCGACATCCTTCGACCTCGTCGACGCGACGCGGCCTACCTCGCCGGGTACCACGGCACCCCCACCTACGTGCCGAACACGCGCTGGCGCGCGGAGGCCCGCTTCGAGGCGTACGACGCACCGCGGCCCATCACGGTCGATGCCGCCGTCGACGGCATCCAGCACGTGTACGACGCCCCGGGCGAGCTGGTGTTCTCGCTGCGCGGTGAGGAGTTCCGGCTGATCGCGTTCCCGGGACGCACCGACGACCTGCTCGTGCTGTTCACCGACGCAACGAGCGGACTCACCACGTACGCTGCGAGCCGCTCGCTCGCCGTTCCCCCGCCCGACGCCGACGGCCGCACGGTGATCGACTTCAACCGGGCCGTCAACCTGCCGTGCGCGTACACCGACTTCGCGACCTGCCCGCTGCCACCGACCGGCAACCGGCTGCCGGTCGGCATCGAGGGCGGCGAGAAGACGCCGCTGGCCCGCGTGGTCGGTCACGTGACCGCCCACGGCCTCGAGCTCGCCCCCGTCGAGGCCACGCCCGTCGAGGCCTCGCCTGCTGAGGTTGCGCCTGCTGAGGTCGCGCGATGAGAACCCAGCTGCTCGACATCATCCCCTACCGCGCCGACCCCCTGTCGGGGCACCAGGTGTCACCGGCCGAACGGCTCGAGCAGACGGTGATCGCCGCGGTACGGGCGGAGGAGCTCGGCTACGACGCCGTCGGCGTGGGCGAGCGGCACGCGGGCCCGTTCCTGTCGTCGTCACCGACGGTCGTTCTCGCCGCGATCGCGCAGGCGACCCGCACCGTGCGGCTCACAACCGGGGTCACCGTGCTGTCGGTGCTCGACCCGGTGCGGGTCGCCGAGGACTACGCGACCATCGATCAGCTGTCGCGAGGCCGACTCGACCTCGTGATCGGCAAGGGCAACGAAGCCGCCCAGTTCCCGCTGTTCGGCCTCGAGCTCGACGACCAGTGGGAGCTGCTCGAGGAGAAGTACGCCCTGCTGCGCGTGCTCTGGGAGCAGGAGTCGGTGACCTGGCCCGGCGGGCCGTTCACACGCCCGCTGAACGACGTCACGACCCTGCCGCGACCGTACGGCGGCCGACCGAGGGTATGGCACGGGTCGGCGACCACTCTCTTCTCCGCCTCCCTCGCGGCGCGTCACGGCGACCCGCTGTTCAGCGCCAACGCCATCCAGCCGCTCGAGAACTACGGCGTGCTCGTCGACCACTACCGCAGCGAACACGCCCGCCACGGCCACGACCCGCGCACCGCGTTCGTCGGTGCCGGCGCCGGGGCGCTGTTCATCGCCGACACCCGCGAGGAGGCGATCGCCCAGTACGGGCCCGTCTACGAGGCGATCGTGCAGGCCACCAACGTGCCCGGCAACAACACCCCGTTCCGCGACATCCGTCACGCGGTCGCCGAGGGTCCCGCCCTCGTCGGCACGGCCGCCGACGTGATCGACAAGATCGCACGCTTCCACGACCGGCTCGGGCACTCGCTGCAGTCCATCAGTCTGCCGACGACGCTCCCCTTCCCCCAGCAACTGGAGATCCTGGAACGATTCGCGCTCGAGGTCGCCCCGGCGCTTCGCCGCTCGTTCCCCACACACCTCTGGACCGACGACGACCCCGGGGCGGGTCGGGCGACGGTCCCGGAGAACCCGGCATGGGGCACGCCGGGAGAGGTCGTCCCGGCGGTGGGTGCGACGGCGAGTGCTGCGCCGTCGACCGCCGGGGCGACCCTGTGACCCCGGCGCTGTTACCCACCGTTGCCCTCACGCCAGGTCAGGAGTACGGGGCCGGGCAGACTGTCCGGGTGAGCGCACCGCAGACCTGGACGATCACCCCTGTTGATTGGC